>JBKHIN010000409.1:0-2863 GCA_046538635.1 Alphaproteobacteria bacterium | reverse complement strand
CAAGAATTTTCCCAGATTCAGAGCCCCGATGCACCTTTACTGTGAGAAATGCGGGTTAGGGAGCCCTCGCCCGCCGGACGCCGTTTTCACAACCTCTGCGACCCGAAGCTCATCAGCGTGGAGGCGACGCAGGACTCCAGCGTCTGCTTCTTGATCTGGCTGGGTGTCATGCCCCGGGACGGTTTGGGGTTGGGGCGCGTGTTGGCCACGTCCACATGGTCCACGCGGTAGCCTTCCGAACCTTTGGGATAGAAAAACAGGAAGAGGGTGCAATCCAGGTTCCGGTAATGCCAGACCTGCACCTTGTGGTCCTCGCGCAGCAGGGTGGGCTTGCCGATCATGTCGCGCACTTCGTCCACGGAGAGGCCGACAAAGTCGCCCGCCGTGGGCAGCGGCGCCTCCGGCACCGGCTTGGGGCGGGGCAGGACCGGCGGGCGCGCCACTGCAGGGCTCTCAGCCTTGCCTTTGGGGGGTATCACGATTTCCATCGGCGGCGGGCGGTCGGGCTTGAGAATGGGCATGGTGGTGCCGCAGGCGCCGAGCACCGGCAGCGCCGCCGCCAGAGCACACGGAATCGTCAGTTTCCGAAAGCGCATTTCCTCACCCGGCCTCTGCGGCCACCCCGGTTTCCGGCGCTTCGCGGCCAGGGGCGGCGCGCGCCTCGATATTCTTGAATACGTGCACCATCAGCGCGGCGCCGAACAGGGGCGCCACCAAATTCACCCCCGGCACCGCCAGAAGCGCGGCAATGATAACGCCCGCCGAGAGAACTTGCAGCCGGTATTTCCTGCGCAGAAGACGGACAGTGCGCGGCCGGTGATGGCGCAGGGCGACCATCTCGAAGAACTCGCGCCCCGCCAGATAGCCGTTGAGCAGGAAAAATACGGCGACGTTCACGACGGGCACCAGATAGAGGAACAGCGCGAGTGCGTTCAGCACGATCAGCTTGACCATGAACCGCAGGGAAACGCCGAGAGAGGACCACAGGCCCGCTTCCCTGCCCGGCGGATCCTGCTGGTAATGGCGTTGTTCCACCGCTTCCGCGACCGATTCGAGGAACAGCCCCATAATGAAGGCGGCCAGCGGCATCAGGAGGACGAAAGCGGCGATCAGCCAGAGCAGAAAGGCGCCGGCCCCCGCGGCCCAGCCGGTTTCGACGCCCCAAAGCGGGCCGCTCTGCGAGGCGAGCCAGACTCCCGCCGCGCCCAGCGCCGTCAGAATGAGGGTGGCCAGCGCCAGTGCGCGGAGCACAATGCCCCGAAAGCGCCGGTCCGCCATCTGGCTGAACGCCAGCGCCAGCGATTCGGCGAAGGATTTCCGGGCCTGTGTCATCCTGTTCCTTTCCCGAGGCAACCGGTTGTGCGCCGGTTGCGCCTGCGTATAGTGCCTCCGGCCGCGCTGCATTCATATGGATTCGACCGGGAGAAATGACCGCATGAGCGAACCCCGCCTGCATGTCCTGGGCATCGGCAACGCCATTGTCGATGTGCTTTCCCATGCCGACGATGCCTTCCTGACTCAAAACCGCATCGCCAAGGGGGCCATGACCCTGATCGATGCCGAAAGAGCCCAGCAACTGTACGCCGCGATGGGGCCGGGCATCGAAATCTCCGGCGGCTCGGCGGCCAACACCGTGGTCGGCGTGGCCTCGCTGGGCGGCAAGGCGGCCTATACCGGCAAGGTGAGCAAGGATCAGCTTGGCGAGGTGTTCGCCCATGACATAAGGGCGGCGGGCGTATCCTACTCGACGCCGCCTGCCGCGGACGGGCCTTCCACGGCGCGCTGCCTGATTCTGGTCACGCCCGACGCCCAGCGCAGCATGAACACCTATCTGGGCGCCAGTTCGTATCTTGCGCCCGCCGATCTGGACAGCGGGCTGATCCGGGAGTCCGCCATCACCTTCATGGAAGGCTATCTGTTCGACCGCCCGGCGGCGCGTGAAGCCTTCTTCCGGGCGGCGGAAATCGCGCACGGGGCGGGGCGCCAGGTGGCGCTGACCCTGTCCGATCCGTTCTGCGTGGACCGCTACCGGTCCGAATTCCGCATGCTGGTGAAACAGGGCGTGGACATCCTGTTCGCCAACGAGAAGGAGATCGTCTCACTCTACGAAGTGCACGATTTCGACGAGGCCCTTCAGCTTGTGCGCCGGGATTGCCGCATGGCCGCGCTGACCCGTTCCGAGAAGGGCTCCATTCTGGTGACCGGCGAGGAAGTCCACGTCATCGACGCCGAACCGGTGCCCGATGTGGTGGACACCACCGGCGCCGGGGACCTGTACGCCTCCGGCGTGCTCTACGGACTGGCCCTCGGCTTCGATCCGGCCACCTGCGGGCGGCTGGGCTCGCTGGCGGCCGCCGAAGTGATCAGCCATTTCGGCGCCCGCCCGGAAACCCCGCTCAAGGATTTGGCGGCACGGGCCGGGCTAAAGGTGTGACGGCCGTCAATTCCGGGACGGATTTCTGTGGGATGTGAAGAATTGCGGGGATAACTCGCGACCTCAGCCGCGGCGCGCCTGTTTTTCCACAAGCCCGGAAACGCCCTTGCGCGCCGCCAGCGCCGCGGCTACGTCCTCAGGCGTGACGCCCGCGGCCGCCCACAGCACCAGCAGGTGATAGAGCAAATCGGCGGATTCCGCCGCCACTTCATCTTGGTTGCGTTCGGCCGCCGCGATCGCCGTCTCCACCGCTTCCTCGCCGACCTTCTGCGCGCATTTGGCGACGCCCCGGCTCAGCAGCCTGGCCGTGTAGGACTCCTCCGGCGAGGCATGGCGGCGCTCCTGGATGACCGGCCAGAGGCCGGCCAGCAATTCATTCAGACCGGCCATGCCGTCTGGGGATGTTTCTGTGGGCATGTGGAAAATTCC
>JBKHIN010000408.1:0-2863 GCA_046538635.1 Alphaproteobacteria bacterium | reverse complement strand
CCGATAAAACGGCCGGTCCCCGCAAATGGTCACGCGCTCCATCTCCCGGCGTGCGGGCCAGTAGTCGGAAACCGCGTAGTGCTGGCAGATGCGGTTGTCCCAGAAGGCAATCGAGTTCTTTCGCCAGCGGAAGCGGCACTGAACTTCCGGCACGCGCGCCTGAGCGTAGAGCAATTCCAGCAGCGCGCCGCTTTCCTCGCGGTCCAGCCCCTTGATATGGTCCGTAAACGCCGCATTCACGTAGATCAGCCTGCGGCCGGTTTCCGGATGGGTACGGATCACGGGGTGCTCCTGAGGCGGATGTTTCTTGCGCGTCTCCTCGTGCTTCTCGGCCGGGATGATGGGCCCGAAGGCGTGCAGGAAATCATGCACGGCCGTCCGCCCGCAGACCTTTTCCTTCACCGCGTCCGGCAAACCGTCGAACGCCGCGCCCATATCGGCGAACAGCGTGTCGCCGCCCGTCTCGGGCACGTCCACGGCGCGCAGGATGGAGCCCAGTGACGGCTCCGGCCGCCAGGTGACGTCCGAATGCCAGATATTCTCCGAGCCCTTGAAGTTTTCATCGTGGACGATGCGCAGCACTTCCGGGTCGGGCTGGTCCTTCGGCGTCAGCGGATGCACTTCGAGGTCCCCGAACGCCCGCGCGAAGGCGATATGCTGGGCGCGGGTGAGTTCCTGATCGCGGAAGAACAGCACCTTCCAGTCCAGGAGCGCCTGCCGCAGGGCGGCCAGCGTGACATCGTCCACCGGCTTGCCGAGGTCGATGCCGGAAATTTCCGCGCCGATTGCGGGTGTGAGCGGGGCGATTTCGAAGGGAGCATCCGCCTCGGTCGAGCGGGATTCCACGGCGGTCATGGTCTGTTCCTCGCATGTTCCTGTCAGAATGAAGTGTAGCTCATAATCCGTGCCGCCGTCTCCCTTTGGGACAGGTGCGAAAAATTGCTGCGGCCATCGCTGCCGGAGAAGCCCCATACAGGGGTATTCCCGGTCCGGCGCCCCCGGCTTACTCACGGAGCCCTTGCATTCGGGCCGGAAATGCGAAGCATGGCGCGCCCATGACCACCGAACTCGATATCGGCGGCTTCCGCGTTCTGCCGGACTTTCTGACCCCCGGGCGCCAGCGGGCGCTGCTGGCGGATTTGCGCGGCGTTGTCGCCGAAGCGCCGTTCTACACGCCGGAAATGCCCGGCACGGCGCAGCCCTTTTCGGTGCGCATGAGCAATTGCGGCCTGCTGGGCTGGGTGTCGGACAAGGCGGGCTACCGCTATCAGCCCCGCCATCCGGTGACGGACCGGGCCTGGCCGCCCATGCCGGAAAGCTTGCTCTCTGTCTGGCGCGAGGTTACGGACGCCCCGCCGCCCGAAAGCGCGCTCATCAACCTCTATCGCGGCAAGGCGCGCATGGGCCTTCATCGCGACGATACGGAAGAGGCGCTGGACGTTCCCGTGGTCTCGATCTCGCTGGGCGACACGGCGGTGTTTCGCATGGGAGGCGAACGGCGGCGCGGGAAGACACGTTCCGTACGCCTCTCATCCGGCGCGGTTGTGGTCATGGGCGGCGCGGCGCGGCTCTGCTATCACGGTGTGGATCGAATCATCCCGGCCACGTCGGGACTGCTGGAAGGAGGCGGACGTCTGAACGTCACCCTGCGGAGGGTGAGGAGGGCATGACGCCTGGCCAAGGCGGCCTGTCGCGAATGGGCATTAATCTTGTTCGACGTCCGGCTCCGTCAAGAAATCCGGAATGTACGCGGGGCGGCTGTCCAGGTTCACATACCAGGTCTCATAATCTTCCCGATAGGTATCGAAACACCAGAGCGGGTCCTTCAGGTTGGATTCGAGAACACGGCTCAGGGTGGCAATCTCGGCCTTTCCGCACGTCTCTCTCAGGCAGAAGCAGATTTTCACCTCGTAATAGTCCGGATCGCTCAGATCGAACTTGTCGGGCGGATCTTCCCAGAATTCGATCAGAATATGGACCGGTCCGGTGCGGTTGCGGAGCATCTGTTTCCGCAAACTGTCCTCGCCCCGGAAGGCGATATTGTAGAACCGGTTGCGGGGACGGAGGGGGCGATCCTCATCCTCTTTCGCTCTGTGGCTCAATTTTTTCAACTGATCGAGGTCACGGTCAAGGATTGCCCGGCGCCACGCGCCGGCGAGCCGGGAGAGCTCCTCATACTGAGAATCGGCTTCGGGTAGCGGCACCGCGACCTGCTCATTGTCGGGTCCGGTAAACCAGTCGCTCATACGCGGATCATCTGCGGTATAGGTATCTATAATCTTCAGTCTGGAAATCGAATCGAGAAAGACCCCGGAAGTCATGGGACACCTGAAGTGGACAATCACGATCTCATCAGTGTCCCCGACCTTCTCTCCGTAAGGCACGCGCTCGTCACAGATCCAGTTATAGCGGACCCTGCCCGTAACTTCGATTACGGATCGTTCGAGGCGGCCGAAGTGCCTGTGAAACCGGCGTCTGTCCAGCTTGATCTGGATGACGTTGGAATCGCCGTAGCGTTTGTCCCCCATGTCCGGGATCATGCTTCCGTAAATGGCTTCGCCCGTATAAATCCCGCGCACCGTGACCCGCTCGCCTTCGAGAGCCTCGTAATCCCGGATCAGCTCGGGAACGGTCAGAACGCCCTTTTCCGACGCTCCGGCATTGAAGGAAAACGGGGCAAGAAGGGCGGCGAACATGGCTCCGGCCAGGATGAATACGGGCTGGCGCCAAATAAACCCCGATAGCGTATTCATTCGCGCCTCCTGAATCCGGACTGATCTTCATACCGTTGCTATCAATTCTACAGTACAGAAGCATGCGAGCCTATCGTGCTGCTCTGATTTCGCGACGGGCATCGGATCAT
>JBKHIN010000022.1:0-15583 GCA_046538635.1 Alphaproteobacteria bacterium | reverse complement strand
CCCGGGCGCAGGGCCAGGTGCAGGGCGAGGTGGAACTCACAGGCGTCTTGCGGACCTCCCAGGAGGGAACGGCCTTCACCCCGCCGCCGGACCGGGAAAAACGCATCTGGTATGCGCGCAATATCGAGGACATGGCCGAAGCGGCAGGGGTGGAGGATGCGCCGCCCGTCATCGTCGCCGCGGGGCCGGAGGCGACGCCCCCGGGCGGCTGGCCCAGAGGCGGCGCAACGCGGCTCGAGTTCGTCAACCGCCATCTGGAATACGCGCTCACCTGGTTCGCCCTCGCCGCCGTGCTGGTGGTGATTTACCTTGTCTATCACTATGTGCGCGGCCATTTGCGGTGGCGGCCATGAGGTATGTAAGCACGCGCGGAACCGCCCCTGCCGCAAGTTTTGCCGAAGTGCTGGAATCCGCGCTGGCGCCCGACGGCGGGCTTTATGTGCCGGAAACCTGGCCCCCTCTGGACGAAGAGGCGATCCGCGGCCTCGCCGGACTGCCCTATGCGGATGCCGCCTTCCAGGTCTTGTTTCCGTTCGTGGAGGGGGCCATCCCGCCGGATGCGTTCCGTAAGCTGACCGGCGACGCCTATGCCGGTTTCGGCGAGGCGGGCGTGGCGCCGCTGCGCCCGCTCGGGGAGGGCCAATGGCTGCTCGAACTTTTCCACGGGCCCACGCTCGCCTTCAAGGACGTGGCGATGCAGTTGCTGGCCCGCCTGCTGGAGCGCGGTGCGGCCGCAAGGCGCGGGCGGCTGCTCATCATGGGCGCCACCAGCGGCGATACCGGGGCGGCGGCCGTGGAGGCGGTCAAGGGCAGAGCGGGCATGGACCTGGTCATGCTCTACCCGCACGAGCGGATTTCCGAAATGCAGCGCCGCCAGATGACCACCCACGGCGCGGACAATGTGCACGTCATCGCCGTCGAGGGGTCGTTCGACGATTGCCAGTCCATCGTGAAGGCGATCCTGGGTGACGCGGAACTGCGCCGCCGCACGGCGCTCACGGGCGTGAATTCGATCAACTGGGCCCGGGTCATGGCCCAGACCGTCTATTATTTCACGGCGGCCGCGGCGCTGGGCGCGCCTGAGCAAAGGCCGGTCTTCGTCGTGCCCACCGGCAATTTCGGCAATGTCTTCGCGGGCTATGCCGCCGCGCGCATGGGGCTGCCCGTCTCGCGCTTCGTGATCGCCACCAACGAAAACGACATTCTTGCCCGGATGGTGGAAACGGGCCGCTATGCGGCGGAAACCGTGCGGCCTACTCTCAGCCCGGCAATGGACATACAGAAGGCGAGCAATTTCGAGCGCCTGCTCTTTGAAATATGCGGGCGCGACGGTGCGGCGGTCGCCGCGCTGATGGCGCGTTTCGCCCGTACCGGCGTTCTTGAACTGGAGCCGCGCGTGCACGAAACTGTGCGCGCTTCATTCACGGCGCAACGCGTGGATGACGGGGAAACGCTGTCGGCAATCCGCGAGGTATATGAGGAAACCGGACGCCTGATCGACCCGCACACGGCCGTGGGCGCCGCCGCAGCGCGCCGGGCCGGTTTGCCGGAGGGGCCGGCGGTGGTGATCCTGTCGACGGCGCATCCGGCCAAGTTTCCGGAGGCCGTGCGCCGGGCCGCCGGTGTCGCGCCGGAAACGCCCGCGCGGCTTGCCCGCCTGGCGTCCCGTCCGGAACGCTTCGAGCTTTTGCCGGCGAAACCGGCCATTGTCAGGGCGGCGGTGGAACGACATATGCAATCCGCGCAGCTTCGCAGGTAAGGAGAGTTCATGGACCCGAAGGTAACGGTGCTCGACAACGGCATGCGGGTGGTCAGCGATCCCATGCCGCAGCTCGAAACCATTGCGATCGGCCTGTGGGTGAATGCGGGCTGCCGTCATGAGCGTCGGGAAGAAAACGGCATCGCCCACATGCTGGAGCACATGGCGTTCAAGGGCACGGAGCGGCGGGACGCGCGCGCCATCGCCGAGGATATCGAATCCGTAGGCGGATATTTGAACGCCCATACCGGTCATTCCCAGACCGCATACCATGCCCGGCTTCTGAAACAGGATCTCGAACTGGGCATCGAGCTTCTCAGCGATATCGTGCTTCATTCCACCTTCGAGACGAAGGAGCTGGAGCGGGAACGCGGCGTCATCCTGCAGGAAATCGGATGCGCCCTCGATACGCCGGACGACGTGATCTTCGACCATCTTCAGGCGACGGCCTATCCGGACCAGCCGCTGGGGCGGCCCATTCTGGGCACGGCGGAAAGCGTGGCCGCCCTGGGCCGGGACGATTTGCACGGCTTCATGGCGCGCAATTACCTCGGCCCCGCCATGACCTTCGCCGCCTCGGGTGCGGTGGACCATGACGCGGTTTGCGCTCTGTGTGCGGAATATTTCACCGGGCTGCCGCGGCCGAACGGCGCCGGCCGGGCCGAACCGACACGTTACAGCGGCGGCGAGTTCCGTGAGACAAAGCCGCTGGAACAGGTCCATCTGGCTCTGGCCTTCGAGGGTCCGCCCGTCACCGACGATGATCATTACCTGGCCTGGTCCTTCGCCGAGGTGCTGGGCGGGGGCATGTCCTCGCGCCTGTTTCAGGAGGTGCGCGAGAAGCGCGGCCTTGCCTATTCGGTGTTTTCCTGTGCGCGGGGCTATGAGGACACGGGGCTCCTGACGATCTATGCCGGAACGGGCCCCGAGAGCGCCGCCGATCTGATACCGGTCATCCTGGGCGAAATCGAAAAGGTCGGCCGCGACGCCGGGGAAGAGGAAGTCGCGCGGGTGCGTGCGCTGATCAAGTCGGGGATTCTGATGGGCATGGAATCGCCCGCCAATCGCTGCGAAGTCGCCGCATCCATGCTCCATCACTACGGACGGATCCTGAGTCCGGAAGAAATCATCGCGCGCGTCGAGGCCGTGGACGCTGGTGCAGTGCGGGCCTATGCTGAGCGCCTTTTGAAACAGGGAAATCCCGCCGTCGCGGCGCTCGGCCCCATTGACGGGATCGAGCCCCTGGAGCGGATCGAGGCGCGGCTGGGCTAGGGAAGATGAGAAGCGAGTGGAGAGAAGAGAGGGCGGCATGGTGCTGTTTTCCGGCTGTCACTTTTCCTCTCGCTTCTCGCTGCTCTGCCCTCGCTTTTCGTTACGGGGCTGGATGGAATGGCATTGCTGAGATCGCCCATCAGTCCGGAACATGAGATTCGGATTACCGGCGACGGTCTTTACCTGCGCCATCCCCTGCCCGGCGATTACGAGGCGTGGTCGAGGCTGCGCGCCCGCAGCCGCGCCTTTCTGGAACCCTGGGAGCCGGTCTGGCCTGCCGACGATCTGACGCGCGGCGCCTTCCGCCGGCGGCTGCGCCGCTATCAGCGCGACATAAGGGAAGACACCGCCTATCCGTTCCTGATCTTCCGCAGCCCGGATGACCGGATGCTGGGCGGATGTACGCTGAGCAATGTGCGCCGGGGCGTGGCGCAGGCGGCGTCGCTGGGATACTGGGTGGGAGAGCCCTTCAAGAATCAGGGCGTGATGACCCGTGCGGTGCGCGCCCTGTTGCCGTTTGCCTTCGATCATCTGAAATTGCACCGGGTGGAGGCGGCCTGCCTGCCCGCCAACGAGCCGTCGAGACGGCTGTTGCGGCGCTGCGGCTTCACCGAGGAAGGCTATGCACGCGCCTATTTGCGCATCAACGGGGCATGGCAGGATCACGTCCTGTTCGCCATACTCCAGAGCGATCCGCGTGACTGAGCGCGGCAATGGAAGATAACCGGGTTCCGGGAGATGCAAGGGGAAAACAGATGCGGCCCAACCCCATCCTGAGCGCGTTTTGGCTTGCCGCCGTGGCGTTCGCAGCGAGCCTGTCCGGCGCCCTGGCGGCGCAGGAAGCGGCGCCGCGCGGCGGCGCGCCTTTCGCATTGAGCGACACCGTGGCTGTCCAGGACGTCAGCACCGCCGTGAAACGATACCGGGCCGATCTTGGCGCGGGAACGGCAAAGCCGGGAGCGGCAGCGGCGCGCGCCAGCGGGCTCTGGTTCGGCCTCGAGCTTGCCAATCCGACCTCGCTGCCGGTGGAACGGTTGCTGGTCATCGGCCGTCCCCTGCTGGCAGGGGCGGGCTGGTCCGTGGGAACCGCGCGCGCATTGCCACAGGGGCCGGCCGTGAAATGGGTGGGCGCGGGCGCACCGGAAATCCTGCCCGCCCTGCCGGGCACGGGCGGCGCAAGCGTCTATCAGTTCGTGATACCGGCGCGGGGAACGGCGCGGCTCGCCATTCCGGGTGCGGAAGGCCCGGCTATCGCCGCCGTGAAGACGCGCGCCGCCTTTACCGGCTCCAGCTCGTTCCGCTTCGTGATCCTGGGACTGGGCTTTGGCCTTCTGGGCGTCCTCGCCGCCCTGTCTTTCGCCCGCTGGCTGGGCGCGGGCGACCGCGCGGCGGCGGCCTCGGCCTCCGTGGGACTGGCGGCCATCTGGGTGCTGGCGACACAGTTCGGCCATCACCTGCCGCTGATCGGCGCGGAGAGCCCGCTCGATCCGGGGCTGAAGGCGGCCGGGCTGTTCCTGCTCGCCGGGGCGCTGCTCTACAGCGTGCGCATGCAGACGGCGCTCTCCCGGCATTTCCTCAATGTACTGACATATAGCGCGCTTGCCTGCACGGCGCTGGCGGTGGCGGCGCTGCCGGTGGGCGCGGTGGCGGTTGCCGCGGGTCCCGTCCTGCTGGCCGCCGCGCTGCTCGCCCTGGGCGCTGCGGTCACCGATGCGCTCCATCACAGGGAACGTTTGCGCGTGCGTCTGCCCGATCTCGCCGGCCTGACCGTGCTATCGGGCGTGCTGATCGTCGCGGCCGTGCTCGCGGCCGTCGAACCCTCCCTGGCCGCCGACCGCTGGTCGATGGCGTTGCACGGCCTGGCGATCGTTTCGCTCGCCGTTCTCGGGGGGAGCGGACTGGTGGTCCATCACGGGGTCGCGGTGCCGCTGCTCTCCGAATACCATCCGCCTGCGCCCGAACGGGCGAAGGAAGAAACCGCCCCCGCCCTCGGCCCCGAACCGGCGGGCGCGGATTTGAGCGCTCTCGAAATCCCGCCGGATCCCGGCCGCGCCGCACCCTCCGTCGCCGGCCGGCAAGCCGTTGCGGCGGCAGATGCCGTGGATCCGGACAAGGAGATGGTCCGGGATTTGCGCGCGGCGCTGGCCAACCGGGAAATCAGGGTGGAATACCAGCCCATCGTGGCGCTAACCGACGGCTCGATCGCCGGGTTCGAAGCCCTGGCCCGCTGGGAGCGCGAGGGGCACGGCAACGTGCCGCCGGGCGAATTCATTCCGCTGGCGGAAGAGGCGGGTCTGATCGGCGAACTGGGCGGGCAGGTGCTCGAAGAGGCGGCGCGCAGGCTGGGCCAGTGGCAGCGGAGCCCCGGCGGCAAGGGCACAAAGCTGAGAATGAACGTCAATCTGTCCGCGAAGCAACTCGAAACGCCGGGCCTGGCCGGAACGGTGCGGGCCATCGCCGGGCGGGAAGGCCTGCAGCCGGGAACCCTGACGCTGGAGTTGACGGAAGGCGCGAAGCTTGCCGATCCCGGGGAGGCTGCGGAAACCCTCCGCAGGCTGAAGGATGCCGGGGCCCTGCTGGTGCTTGACGATTTCGGGACGGGCTATTCCTCGCTGGATGTGCTGCGCCGGATGCCCTTCGACGGGCTCAAGATCGACCGCTCGTTCCTGGACGAGACCGGCGATGAACGCGCAGGGCGCATTGTGGCTTCCGTCATTTCGCTCGCCCACGATCTGGGGATGACCGTGACGGCCGAAGGGGTGCGCACGGCCTCCGATCTGGAACGCCTGCGGAGCCTGGGCTGCGACTATGTTCAGGGCCCCCTCTGCGGCCGGCCCCTTCCGGCAACCTCCGCCGGTGCCGTGCTGCAGCGGGACGGATCAAGCGGCGGCAAGGAGGAGGACGCCAAGCCGTTCAGCGCGGGTTCAGCCTGAAGATGTTTCGCTCAGGCAAGTCCAACGCCGTTTGCGGGAGGTGAAATTATGTCGAAGACGCTGGCCGTCATCATTGGGGTCGCGCTGCTTGCCGGGCTCGTTTTGTTCGTGGCCTCGTTTGGCACAGGTGAGTCCGTAAGCATGACTTTCCGCGGCCCGAGCGGCGACGAGGCGGAATTCGCCATGCGCCACAGCGAGCGCGGCGGCGACTCCGGTTTCTTCACAAGCATTGCCACGGACATCAACGACTTCTTTTCGGATTTCGGCTGGTACCGGGACCTGAGCCGGGCGTGGTTCGAGCTGGGCGAACCGCTCAGAGTGCTGCTGAACTGGATCTTCGGCGGGATCTGGGCGCTGGTCTTTCTGCGCCGGTAACGGCTCCGTATACTGAGGGATCAGGCGCGCCCGGCCTGACCGGAGAGCTGGGCCGGGTCGATGCCGATGCGCTGCATGGCGGCCGACCATTTGTCGTCGATGCCGACGCCGAACAGCAATTCCTCGTCGGCCGGACAGTGCAGCCAGCCATTGGCCTGCAGTTCCGTTTCAAGCTGTCCGGACGCCCAGCCGGCATAGCCCAGCGCCAGGATCGAGTGGCGCGGCCCGCTGCCGCCCACCAGCGCGCGCAGGATATCCACCGTGGCGGTGAGCCCGATGTCCGGCGTCACACGCAGGGTCGCTTCCTCGAGAAAGTAGTCGGAAGAATGGAGCACGAACCCCCGGCTGGTTTCCACGGGTCCGCCGAAATGCACCCGGATATCCTGGAACCCGCCGCCGGTCTCGATCCCAAGCTGGTCCATCAACTCGGTGAAGGTGATGTTCGGGGCCGGCTTGTTGATGACCAGGCCCATCGCGCCTTCGCGCGAATGGGCGCACATATAGATTACCGCCCGGTCGAAACGCAGGTCCTGCATGGTCGGCATGGCGACCAGCAATTGGCCCTTCAGAAATCCGGCTTCATGCCTCGTCGTATATTCTGCCATGTTTCAACAGTAGTCACTGCTGCGCCAAGCTCAAGGCGCATTTCCCGTATCCCCGTTTCGAGGATCATTCTAGCCCGCCAATCGTTAATTCCCCGGATCGGCGGGCAAAATATGGACTATACATCGCTTCCGGCGGGCTTTCGCGGCGGCAGGGCTTGGACCCGCCGGAAAATCCGGTTAGGAGATGCGGCGAAAAGCGGTCCGGCCGCAGGCCGCCGGGCGAAAATGACAAGGAGGACGTCATGACCATCAAAGTGGGAGACAAGTTGCCCGAGGTAACGCTGATGAAGGCCACTCCCGAGGGGCCCGCCAAGACCACGACCTCCGAGGTTTTCGGCGGCAAGACCGTGGCGCTGTTCGCCGTGCCCGGGGCCTTCACCCCCACCTGTTCGGAGCAGCATCTGCCCGGTTTCGTCAGCCAGGCCGATCAGTTGAAATCCAAGGGAGTCGACGAAATCGCCTGCATCGCCGTCAACGACGCCTTCGTCATGGGCGCCTGGGGCAAGGCGCAGGGCGCGGACGGCAAGGTGACCATGCTGGCGGACGGCAATGGCGAATTCACCCGCGCCCTCGGGGTGCAACTGGATGCGTCCGGCTTTGGCATGGGCACGCGGTCGCGCCGCTATTCCATGCTGGTGGACGACTGCGTGGTCAAACAGCTCAATCTGGAAGAGGGGCCCGGCCTGGAGGTCTCGAGCGCCGACCAGCTGTTGAGTTCCCTCTGACGACGACGTCCGGCCCGGTAACGGCAGGGGCCCCCCGCCCGTGCCCCGTCCGGGCCGTTCGCCTCTCCGGCCGCCACGCCCGTGTAGATAACCGCCGGCGCCTGCCCGCATGGCGCGCAAAGCCACCGGCCGCCATTCTTCCGGTGTAGTTGCATAGAATGCGCAACCCGTAACTTCGCCGAAACTTAACTCCGGTTCTGTATGAAGGTGATCAGGCACCCAAAAGGGTGCTGCGGGCCAGGGCAGAAGCGGCATCGTGACCGAACGGAACAGTCTCACGGCAGGCGCCGAACCCTACAGCGATGATCCGGTTGCCGCGGCAGTGCGCCGGCAGCAGCAGCTTGTGCT
Source organism: Alphaproteobacteria bacterium (assembly GCA_046538635.1). Lineage (GTDB taxonomy): Bacteria > Pseudomonadota > Alphaproteobacteria > JAJFIK01 > JAJFIK01 > JBKHIN01. Next base: position 7,566 of record JBKHIN010000022.1, on the reverse strand, counting down.
CATGCGCCAGGCGCCCTTGATGTACTTCGTCAACCTGGTCGTCGCGGTTTTCGTGACCGGCTTCCTGTCCGTCTTCGTGGCCGCCTGGCAACTGATCGTCTGGCTCGCGCCCATGATCGCCATCTCGGTCTATCACATCGCCGTGGCGATGCGGCTGCGCAGAAAACCGATTCCGGACAGGGTTTCGGGGCGCACGCTCAGACGGGCGGAATACTGGGCGGCCGTTACCGGACTCCTGTGGGCGATCCTGTTCATACTCTTTCCTTTGCAGGAACCCACAAGGTACGAGATGTTCCTGATCGTCGTCATGGTGGGGCTGGTTGCGGGCTGCGTAAACATGCTGCAGCCCCTTCCCCGGCTTTCCGGCTGGTTCGCCGCCACCGTGCTCGTCGGCGCGATGGTGCGTCTGGGGATGGAACCGGATCCGTTGCACATTACGGTCGCCATCCTGATCCTGATTTTTTTCGCTACGCTCATAAGCAGCAGCCGCCGCGCCTACCGGCAGCTTGTGGCCACGGTCGAAGCCTCGATGGAGCTTGAAAGGGCGAAGGTGAATCTCGTGGACGCCATCGAGTCGATCCGGGATGCTTTCGCAATCTGGCGTCCCGACGGCACTCTCGAGCTTGCGAATGAACGCTTCAAGTCATGGTTCGGCGGCCGGGAAAAACTCGAGGATGTTCCGGGTACGGGCGGCCTGCAAAAAATGCCGGGCGGCGTCTGGCTGCAGGGCTATGTGCGGCCCATGTCGGGAGGCGGGCATGTCAGCGTGCATACCGACGTCACGGCCCTCAAGAACCGGGAACGGGAACTCATCGCCGCCAAGCTTCAGGCCGAGGAAGCGAATAACGCCAAATCCCACTTCCTCGCCAATATGAGCCATGAACTGCGCACGCCCCTCAACGCCATCATGGGTTTTGCGGAAATGATGCGCAAAGGCGTGTTCGGGCCCCTGGGGACGGACAAGTACCGCCAGTATGCCGATGACATACACGGCAGTGCGGCCCACTTGCTGGCCGTGATCAATGACATTCTCAATTTCTCGAAGGTGCAGTCCGCCGGATATGAGCTGAATTTCGAACGTGTGGATATCGCCCGCATCGTCGACTGGGTGCTGGACTCCTGCGACCATATGAAGGACGGCTTCGACGCCAGGCGGATCGATGTGCGGATCGAGCCGGACTTCGGCCCGCTTCGCGTCGATTCCGGGGTTCTGCGGCAGGTGCTTCTCAATCTGGTCCGCAATGCCATGAAATTCACGCCGCCCTCGGGGCGGGTGACCATCCACGCCAGGATCGACGAGCGGGAACGGCCCCGCATTGCCGTGCTGGATACGGGGATCGGCATTCCCAAGGAAATGGTCGCCACGGTCCGGCAGCCGTTTCAGCAGGCGGAACATGCCTTTCAGCGCAGGTTCCGCGGCGCCGGCCTCGGACTGTCCATCTCGGATGCGCTGATCCGCCTGCTCGGCGGCGAGCTTGAACTGGAAAGCGAGTTGGGCAAGGGCACACGGGTGGAGATCGTGCTTCCGGCCAATCTGAGAGTGAGGGATTACTCGCCCGCCCAGGCGTCCTGAAGCCCGTCCCGAAGCCCGTTCAGTCCCCGGACAGGGTTGCGATGGCGCCCCGTGCCAGCGCGTCCGCGCGTTCGTTTTCCGGATGGCCGGCATGGCCCTTCACCCAGTGCCAGCGCACGTCATGGCGGGCGAGTGCCGCATCGAGCCGCCGCCAGAGCTCCTCGTTCTTGACCGGCTTCCTGGCCGAGGTTTTCCAGCCATTGGTCTTCCAGCCGTGTATCCACCTCGTGATCCCGTCGCGCAGGTAAACGGAATCGGTATACAGATCGACGCGGCTGGGCCGCTTCAGGGCTTCGAGAGCCCGGATGGCGGCCGTTATTTCCATGCGATTGTTGGTGGTGTGCGCCTCGCCGCCGGCCAGTTCCTTCTCGTGCCGTCCCGACCTGAGAACCGCGCCCCATCCGCCCGGCCCGGGATTGCCGGAACAGGCGCCGTCGGTAAAGATTTCGACATGGGGCATAGCGTTCTTCCGCATGAGTTCCGGGTCAGGCCAGGGCCGACAGCCAGTTCGAGCGCTGATGGAACCGCAGGCGCTCCAGAAAGCCCAGCGGGTCCTTCGGCGTGACCAGCGCGTCCGGTTCCGGATGCAGCCAGTCATATAGCCGGGTGAGAAGAAAGCGCATGGCGGCGCCGCGTGCAAGCACGGGCAGGGCCGCGCGCTCGGCCGGGCCCAGCGGGCGCACATCCTCATAACCGGCGACAAGGGCCCTTGCATGGGCGGGCAGGAATTCGCCGCCCGCGAAGCACCAGGCATTGAGGCAGATCGCGAGGTCGAAGGCCAGCATATCCTCCGCAGCGAAATAAAAGTCGATTACGCCGGACACCCGGGCGCCCTCATAGAGCACATTGTCCGGGAACAGATCGCCGTGAATAACGCCGCGGGGCAGGTTTCCGGGCCAGGCCCGCTCCAGGAAATCGAGTTCCCGGCCGACTATGTCCGCAAGGCCGGGTTTCACCTCGCCGGCGCGCGCCCGGCAGTCCTCATGCAGCTTGCGCCAGCCGCACGGCCCCAGATCGTTGGCCCTGCTGCCGGCAAAACCGCGCGCGGCCTCGTGGAGCCGGGCGAGCACGGCGCCCGCCGCCCGGGTCCGGGCGGTATCCGGACGGGCGACTGCCTTGCCGGGCAAAAAGGTGACGATGGCGGCCGGACGCCCGTTCAGGCGGCGCAGGACGATGCTGTCGCGCCCGGCGACCGGACGGGGGCAGGGCAGGCCGCTTTCCTGCAAATGGCTCATCAGGGCCAGAAAAAAGGGCAGATCGGCCTCGCGCACGCGCTTTTCATAGAGCGTGAGGATGAACCGGCCCCGATCGGTCTCCAGCCTGTAGTTGGAATTTTCGATGCCCTCGGCGATGGCGGCATGGTCCTGCAGCCTGCCGATGTCGTAGGCGCGCAGAAAGCCGGTCAGGTCGGTGCGGGAGACCGGAGTATAGACCGCCATTGCCCGGTCAGGCCGTCAGCGTGCGCGGCAGTTTGAACTGCACGTCCTCGCTGGTGACGGGAACCTCGTGCGTGCTTACCTCGAAGCGCTCCTCGAAGGCGGCGATCACTTCCCGGATGATCTCTTCGGGGGCGGAGGCCCCGGCGGTGAGGCCGAGCGTCCGGGCCCCGCTCAGTTCCTTCCACGGGATGTCGGCCGGCCGCTGCACCAGAAACGCGTTCGCGGCGCCCGCCTGATGGGCGACCTCGACCAGACGCATGGAATTGGAAGAGTTGGGCGCGCCCACCACCAGCATGGCGTCGCAATGTGGCGCGATCTCCTTGACCGCCGCCTGCCGGTTGGTGGTCGCGTAGCAGATGTCTTCCTTGTGGGGCCGGGAGATCGCCGGAAAGCGCTCCTTGAGAATGTCCACGATACCCTGCGTGTCGTCGACGGAGAGCGTGGTCTGGGTGATGAAGGCGAGCTTTTCGGGATTTTGCGGCCGGAAGGTGCGCGCATCTTCCGGGGTTTCGATGAGATGGATGGCGCCTTCCGGCAACTGGCCCATGGTGCCGATCACTTCCGGGTGCCCCGCATGGCCGATGAGCACGATCTCCAGTCCCCGCCGGAAATGCCGTTCGGCTTCCACATGCACTTTGGAAACGAGCGGGCAGGTGGCGTCCAGGTAGAAGAGTTCGCGGCGCTGCGCCTCGGCCGGGACCGATTTGGGCACGCCGTGGGCGGAAAAGATGACCGGCGCCCCGTCCGGCACCTCGTCCAGTTCCTCCACGAACACGGCGCCCAGCTTTTCCAGCCGTTCGACCACATGGCGGTTATGCACGATTTCGTGACGCACATAGACGGGACCGCCATATTTTTCGAGCGCCAGTTCGACAATCTGAATGGCCCGTTCCACGCCGGCGCAGAAGCCGCGCGGCGCGCTCAGCAATATGGTCAGCGCCGGTTTGGGCCTGGCGGGTCCGCGGCGCACCTCGTTCGCCTCTTCCGCCGGAATTCCGGCAGCCTCGCCGGGCGCCTTCTGGATCACGTCGTCCGTCACTTGGGGGGCTCCCTGTTGCGTGCGCAACACCCGTCCATTCGCGCAGGCTCGAACCGGACATGGGAGACACCGCCGCCCATGTCCAGAGTTCCGGGACATTTTCCTGCGCACGGAAAATGCCAGCCGGCTTCGGCGGCGGTTATTGCCGCCGGGGCGGCGCTTGGCTACAGTCCCGCGAAACCGAATCCGGTTCAACTGCCGTGGGGAGGAAGCGATGTCGCAGCCCGAAATCGCGGGCCGCGCACCTGTCGGCGTAGATGTGGAAGAAGGCAAGACGTATTTCTGGTGCGCCTGCGGCCGGTCCCGCAATCAGCCCTTTTGCGACGGGTCCCATGCCGGCACCGGATTTGTGCCGGAAGCCTTCACCGCACCGAAGACGGGAAAGCTGTTCTTTTGTGCGTGCAAACAAACCGGCAACCGGCCGTTGTGCGACGGCAGCCATAACAAACTAACCTGAATGAGGATCAACTCGCCGTGACCTGTTGCAAGTCCATTGCGTGGCGCCGCCCTTCCGGCTGCGCCGCTGTTCTGTGCCTCGCCGTTCTCGCCGGCGCCTGTTCATCGAATGGCACGGAGGAGGCCAAAGGCCCCGCCTGTCCGGGCGTGGGCGTGCTCGCGGAGGCCTCGCAACTCGTCCAGTTTACCAGCAGCGAGAGCGAGGTCAGCGATGTCGTGTTCCGCGCGGAGATGGTCAACGCGGCGGCAAGCTGCGAACTTGACGACGATTTCGTGGATGTGGCGCTCGGCGTCCAGGTCCATGCGGTGCGCGGCGCGGGCAAGGCCGACATTTATCCCGCCCGGTATTTTGTCGCCGTGGTGGACGCCAATGAGCGCATTCTGGCCCGGGAAACGTTCAGCCTGCCCATCACGTTCGAGAAAGGCCAGCAGCAGGCGGTGCTGCGTGATTCCGTCGACGAGGTCCACATCCCGCTGGAAAGCGAGGGCGCCGGGGCCACATATCAGGTCATCGTCGGTTTCGAACTGACGCCGGACCAGGTGACCTACAACCGCGTCACGTCAGGCCAGGGTCAGGCTGCCCGGCCCGCTGCGGCGGATGGCGCCGGCGACGGTTCGACGGAGGAAGAACAGCCGGCTGCCACGGAAGGCGCTGACAGCGGGTCGGCGGAAGAAGACGGGGCGGCTCCGGCAGAGGGCGACGAGTCCGGTTCGACGGAGGCGGAAGGGTCTTCTTCCACGGATGGCGGCGACGCCGGTTCGACGGGAGAAGAGGAGCCGGCTGCGGACGAGGGTGGCGACTCCGGTTCGACGGAGGCGGAAGAGTCGGCTTCCACGGACGGCGGCGACGCCGGTTCGACGGAAGAAGATGAGCCGGCTCCGGCAGAGGATGGCGAGTCCGGTCCGGCACAGGACGGTCAATGAAACCACTGGCAGAGCTTCTCAGCGGTCTTGCGGGGGAGGCCTTCGCAAAGGCGGGCCTGGACCCGGCCCTGGGACGCGTTCAGCCTTCCGCCCGGCCCGATCTGGGAGATTTCCAGTGCAACGGCGCGCTGCCCGCGGCCAAGCAGGCACGGCGCAATCCGCGCGAGATCGCGGAGGAGGTGGCGGCAAGCCTGCGCACGCATGAAGGTCTCGCCGACGTGAATGTCGCCGGGCCCGGTTTCATCAATCTGACGCTGAGCGACGCCTTTCTTTCGAAACATCTGGACGGCATGGCCGCGGAGCGCGAGCGGCTGGGCGTGCCCCGGCGCGACCCGCCTCGCCGCGTCCTGATCGATTTCGGCGGTCCCAACATCGCCAAACCCATGCATGTGGGGCATCTGCGTTCGTCCATCATCGGCGACAGTCTTCAGAGGCTGTTCCGGTTCGCGGGCGACGAGGTCGTCTCGGATGTGCATCTGGGCGACTGGGGCCTGCCCATGGGCATGCTGATCTCGGAGATCGCGGAGCGCGATCCCGGTCTGCCCTATTTCGACCCGCAGTTTGAAGGTCCGTATCCGGAACGATCCCCGGTCAGCATGGACGATCTGGAGCGGCTCTATCCGGAAGCCGCCGCCGCGTGCAAGGCCGACGCGGCGCGCCGGGAACGGGCGCGGCGCGCGCGCGCCGAATTGCAGGAAGGCCGGCCGGGCTACCGGGCGCTGTGGCAGCATTTCACGGATGTTTCCATCGAGGGCATGAAGCGCGAATTTGCGGCGCTGGGCGTCAAGTTCGACCTGTGGGAGGGCGAGGCCTCGGTGGACCCGCTGATCGGGCGCCTGGTCGAGGATCTGAAAAGCCGCGGCGTGGCGCGCGAAAGCGAGGGCGCCTGGATCATCCCCGTGGGCCGCGAGGACGACAAGACGGAAGTGCCGCCCTTCCTGCTGGTGGACCGGGAGGGCGCGGCCCTCTACGGCACCACGGACCTCGCCACCATCGTGGACCGCCTCGAGCGCCACCGGCCCGACCTGATGCTCTATGTGGTGGACCAGCGCCAGCACCTGCATTTCGAACAGGTGTTCCGCGCGGCGCGCATCGCCGGCCTGCTGCCCGAGGGCGTCGAGGTGGAGCATGTGGGCTTCGGCACCATGAACGGGCCGGACGGGCGCCCGTTCAAGACCCGCGCGGGCGGCGTGCTCAAGCTTCAGGACCTGATCGGCATGGCCGTGGAGAAGGCGGAAGAGCGTCTGGCGGAGGCCGAACTCGCTTCCGGCTACGGCGAGGAAGAGCGCGCGCGCGTGGCCCGGCAGGTGGCGATTGCCGCCATCAAGTTCGCGGACCTGTCCAACTGGCGGGCGTCCGACTATGTCTTCGATCTCGACCGCTTCACGCGCTTCGAGGGCAAGACGGGCCCCTATCTGCAATATGCGGCGGTGCGGATCAAATCGATCCTGCGCAAGGCGGAAGACGACGGGCAGGATGCGCCCATACGCCTCGAAAGCCCGGCGGAGCACGCCCTCGCCCTCAAGCTCGCCGAACTGCCGGACGCGGTGGCCCGCGCCTATGACAAGCGCGCGCCCAACGCCCTGTGCGACTATATCTACGATCTCGCCCAGAGCTTCAGCCGTTTCTACACGGAGCACCACATCCTCTCGGAACCGGACGCCGCCCTGCGCGCCTCGCGCCTGACCCTCGCCCGCCTGACCCTGCGCGTGCTCGAACGCGTCCTCGGCCTGCTGGGCATCGAGGTGCCGGAGCGGATGTAGGCGTGAACAGAAGGCGTCGGTTTGATGAAGGTCCTGTTTCTTGATGAGTCAGGAGACCACAATCTTTCGTTGGTTGACTCCCAATATCCGATCTTCGTTCTTGGTGGCGTCATCCTGGACAGCGCGTATGCAGAGGGCCCGCTGACTGACGCCCTCAACGACTTCAAAGACGATGTCTTCGGCAGAACGGACATTATTCTGCATACCGCTGATATCGCGCGAAACCGCAATGGGTTTGAACGTCTGAAGGAGCCGGATTTTCGCAGGTATTTTTACGACAGATTGAACGCCCTGATGAGCGATCTGCAATACTCCGTCGTCGCCTGCGTTATACGCAAGGATCTTCATCTTAGCCGCTATGGTTTAGCGGCG
>JBKHIN010000407.1:0-2871 GCA_046538635.1 Alphaproteobacteria bacterium | reverse complement strand
CGCATGGCGTCCCATTCCTCGAATTTCAGCGGCCGGTTGTCGACGCAGGAGGGCAGGCGGAAACCGTATTCGGCCAGCGTCGCCTTGCGCCGGTAGTCGCCCCGGTACATGCCGCCGAGCTGGGGAATGGTGACGTGGCTTTCATCCGTGAACACCAGCGCGTTGTCGGGGAGGTATTCGAACAGGGTGGGCGGCGGCTCGCCCGGCCGGCGGCCGGTGAGAAAGCGCGAATAGTTCTCGATGCCGGGGCAGGAGCCCGTGGCCAGCATCATCTCGATGTCGAAATTCGTGCGCTGTTCGAGGCGCTGGGCCTCCAGCAGGCGGTTTTCCTTCGTGAGCTGATCGAGCCGCTCGCGCAGTTCTTCCTTGATGCCCTCCACCGCCTGTTCCAGCGTGGGCCGGGGCGTGACGTAGTGCGAATTGGCGTAGACCTTGACGAAATCGAGGTTCTTCGTCTTGCGCCCGGTCAGGGGATCGAACTCGACAATGGCCTCGATCTCGTCGCCGAACATGTCGATGCGCCAGGCCCGGTCTTCGTAGTGGGCCGGAAAGATTTCCAGAACGTCGCCCCGTACACGGAACGTCCCGCGGATGAAATTCTGGTCGTTGCGCCGGTATTGCAGGGCCACCAGGTCGGCGATGATATCGTTGCGCGCCATGGACTGGCCGCGCTTCAACTGAAACGTCATCTCCGAATAGGTCTCCACCGAGCCGATGCCGTAGATGCACGACACCGAGGCCACGATCACCACATCGTCGCGCTCCAGCAGCGCGCGGGTGGCGGAGTGGCGCATGCGGTCGATCTGCTCGTTGATGGAGCTTTCCTTCTCGATATAAGTATCCGTGCGCGGAACATAGGCTTCCGGCTGGTAATAGTCGTAATAGGAAACGAAATATTCCACCGAGTTGCCGGGAAAGAAGCTCTTGAACTCGCCGTAAAGCTGGGCGGCGAGCGTCTTGTTGGGGGCGAGGATCAGGGCCGGGCGCTGACATTCGGCGATCACATGGGCCATGGTGAATGTCTTGCCCGAGCCCGTGACGCCCAGCAGCACCTGATCGCGCTCGCCCGATTTCACGCCCTGGACCAGTTCGCCGATGGCCCGGGGCTGGTCGCCCTTGGGCGTGAATTCGGACTCCAGGTCAAACGCAATGCCGCCCTCGGTCTTGTCCTCGGGCACGCGCGGCTGGGGGATGAAGGCGGCGGCGGGCGCCTCGCCCATTCCTGATCGTGTGCTGGCCATGTCCGGGAATATGGGGCGCGCCGGCACCCTATGCCAAGGGGTTATGGATGGCGGGCCGTGCAGGGCCTATAACCCTCTTCAAGAACAATCACGGGATGAGGGGGACAGGCCGTGATCAGGGGGACGACCGTCACGGGGCCGTGTGCGGCTCTGGCCTGCATACTGGCGCTGTGGGCGGGCGCGGCGGCGGCGAAGGAAGGCCCGGAGGAGGCCGTGCGCCGGGCGCTGGAGGCGAACCGGACGGCGGCGGATTACCGGACATGGATGCAGAACGCCTACGCACCGCACCGGCTCGTTGCCAGGTGGGCGCGTGCGGGGGAAAGCAGACAGCGCGCCGCCTGCGATACGCTTGCCCGCCTGTCCGACAGCCAGCTTGAACTATTCGAACAGGCCCTGCTGCTGTCGGAGAATGCCCTGCCGCCCTGCCGGGCGGCCCTGCTCGAGCGGCTGGCGGCGGTGCGTCTGAAGCCGCTATCCCCGCCGCCGCCCGCGGCGGCCGGGCGCTACGGTATCATGCAAGACGGGCGCCGGCACTGTCCCGGCAATCCGAAGGCGCTGGGCACGGCGCGGGTCATGGAGGTGGCGCCGGCCCGCACCTATGGCAGTTTGCAGGGCTTTGCCCGGCTTCATCTGGAGCCGGGGGAACTGGTGTTCACTTTCGACGACGGTCCCCTGCCGCCGGTGACGGGAAGAGTGCTGGCGGCGCTGGAGAAGCATTGCGTGCGCGCCACCTTCTTTTCCGTGGGGCGCATGGCGAGCGTCTATCCGGATGTTCTGCGCCGGGTACAGGCGCTCGGTCACGTGATCGGCAATCATACCTGGAATCACACCGTGCTTACGCGGCTGGGGCTGAAGGCCGCCGTAACCCATATCGAGAAGGGCAGGGCGGAGATTGACCGTGTGCTGAGCGTATCCCGGCACGCCTGGCTTCCGGGCTCGAAGGCGGGCGTGGCACCGTTCTTCCGGTTTCCCGGTCTCGGACACAACAGGAAGCTCATCGCGCATGTGAAAGGGCGCGGCACGTCGGTGTTCTCCTGCGATATCTGCATCGATGACTGGAAACAGTATTCGGACGAAGTGCTGCTCAAGCTGGCGTTGAAGGAGGTCGAAAAGCACGGGCGCGGCATTGTGCTGCTGCATGATATCCAGCGGCGCACGGCACGCATTCTCCCCGCGCTGCTCGACGCGCTGGCGGCAAAGGGCTATCGTGCCGTGCACATGGTGCCGCAGGGCTGGATCTCCACGCCCGCCCCGCGCCCTGCGGCGCAGACCGTGGCGGGGGATTGAGCGCCGGACGGATCCAAAAGGAGAGATCTTCATGCTCATCGTCGCAGGTCACGTCAGGCTGGCGCCGGGGGAGGTGGAAAAGATTCTGCCCGCCGCGCACGGGATGATGGAAGAGACCCACAAGGAAGCGGGATGCCGGGAATATACCTTCGCCCGGGATCTTTCGGACGAAACCACCATCCGCATCTTTGAAATCTGGGAGAGCCGCGAGGCGCTGGACGCCCATTTCGCCACCCCCCACATGGCCGAGTTCAACAAGGCGCTGGGTGACGTGAAGGTAGAGTCCGTCAGTGTCAAGATTTACGACGTGTCCGGCGTCCATCCGCTGATGGGGGAGTAGGGG
>JBKHIN010000127.1:0-7653 GCA_046538635.1 Alphaproteobacteria bacterium | reverse complement strand
GTCTTGAGCGGCGCGGCCGGGCTGACCGGGCTCGCCGCCGCCCCCGCCGCCGCGCGGGCCCGGGGCAAAAGCCCGTCCACCCTGACTTTCGAGAACATCGACCAGAAAATCCGGCCCACCGATGCCGTGGCCGTCGGCTACCGGAAAGACGTGCTGATCCGCTGGGGAGATGCGGTCACGGAGGCTGCGCCCGCCTTCGATCCGCAGAAGCAGACGGCGGCGGCGCAGGCCGCCCAGTTCGGGTACAACAACGACTTTCTGGCCTATCTGCCCCTGCCCCGGGGATCCTCATCGGACACTCACGGGCTGCTGTTCGCCAATCACGAATATGCCTTTCCCCCGCTCATGCATCCGGGTTTCGATCCCGCCAGGCGGACGGAAGCCCATGCCCGCGTGGAGATCGCTTCCCAGGGCGGCTCGGTCGTCGAAATCCGAAAGGAGGGGGACGGAAGCTGGAAGGTGGTTCCCGGCAGTTCCTTTGCGCGCCGGATCACCAGCGAAACGCCGATCAACATATCCGGCCCGGCGGCCGGCCACGACCGGCTCAAGACCAGTTACGACTCCTCCGGCCGCAAAGTGCTTGGCACCCTGAACAATTGCGCGGGCGGCAAGACGCCCTGGGGCACCGTGCTGATGGCGGAGGAAAACTTCAATTTCTATTTTGGCGGCGCCGATCCGGACGGCACGCCGGAAACGGACAATCACCGGCGGATCGGCATTGCGGCGAACAGCCCCTATGACTGGCACCGCTGGATCGACCGTTTCCATCTGGGCAAGGAGCCCAACGAGCCCAACCGGTTCGGCTGGATGGTGGAAGTGGATCCCTACGACCCCGAAAGCACGCCGGTAAAGCGCACCGCGCTCGGCCGCTTCAAGCACGAGGGCGCCACCTGCATTGTCAACCGCGACGGGCGTCTGGTGCTCTACAGCGGCGACGACCAGCGCTTTGAATATCTCTACCGGTTCGTCTCGCGCGACAAGGTGGCGCCCGAGGCCCGGACCGCCAATCACGATCTGCTGGATCACGGCACGCTCTGTGTCGCGAAGTTCGGCGAGCGTGAGGTCCGCTGGCTGCCGCTGGTCTTCGGCGAGGGGCCGCTGACGCCCGAAAACGGATTCCATTCCCAGGCGGACGTTCTCATCGAGACACGGCGCGCCGCCGATCTTCTGGGCGCCACGCCGATGGACCGGCCGGAGGACGTGGAGCCCAATCCGGTTACCGGCCGTGTCTATGTGAACCTCACCAACAATTCGAAGCGCGGGCCGGACGACACGAATCCGGCCAATCCGCGCGGGCCCAATCCGCACGGCCATATCATCGAACTGGTGCCGCCCGGCGGCTATGGCGCAAAGGCGGACCACGCGGCGGACGTCTATTTCTGGGATTTCCTGCTGCTGGCGGGAGACGAAGCTTCGGGCGCCGTTTATCATCCGGCTACGGAGGTCTGGTTTTCCTCCCCCGACAACAATGCAGTGGACAACCGCGGCCGGCTGTGGATCGCCACGGACTCCGGCTCCACGCGCATCCCGAACGGGCTCTATGCCTGCGATACGGAAGGGCACGGCCGCGCCCTGGTCAAGTTCTTCTACGCCACGCCGATCGGTGCGGAGCTGTGCGGGCCGGAATTCACGCCGGGGAACACGACGCTGTTCGTGGCCGTGCAGCATCCGGGCGACACGCCCGGCGCGACCTTCGAACTGCCGGGCACGCGCTGGCCCGATTTTGCCGACGGCATGCCGCCCCGCCCCTCGGTGGTGGCGATCACCAGGCCGGACGGCAAGCCCATCGGCGGCTGACCGGATGTGAGGTTCTTCCCGCCGGTCAATCGCCCGGCAGGGAAGTCTCGAACAACTGGTCGAAGGCGAGGCCCCAGGGCGGACGCAGAAAGCCGAGGGCGCGAACATCCTCGAACCAGTGGGCGAATGGCGAACGCCGGGCAAAGGTACTGCCGCCGTGGACACGGCACACGCGGCCAAGCGTCGCCTCCGCCAGTTCGGCAACGGCTTCCTTGGCACGAAGGGCGGCGTGAAGCGCTTCCGGCGGCTCGCCGGCCTCTACCGCGCGCAGTGCTCCCTCATAGGCCTGCACGGCGACCCAGTAGTCCCGCTCGGCGCGGGACCATTCGACCATTTCAAACGGGCGCAGCACGCCGGACTTGCCTTTCAGGCGTGCTCTGGACACCGCGATGACCTCGTCCAGAATGCCGATGGTGACCGCCGTGTAGAGCGACAGGATGAAGGGCGTGGCGGCGAGTGCAATGTCCTGCAGCGGATCATCACGCCCGAAGCGGACGGCCGGGGCCCCCTCAAGCCGCATGGCGTGGCTCTGGGTCGCGGCCATGCCCATTCCGTCCCACTCGGCAAGCAACCGATATCCCGCACTGCCGTCCCAGGGCCGGTCCCGGAGGTCAAGAATGAAAATGGCGGGATCGGATTCGTCTTCGGGCACCGCCGTCGTCATCATCCAGTCGGTCACGCCGAGCCCGCTGCCGAAGTGCTTGTCGCCGCTGATCCGGTAGGCGCGCCCCGGGAAGGGGGCGGGGCCGTCATCCCGGCGCGCCACGGCGCGGGTGCGGGCAATGTCGCCGCCGCTGCCGGGTTCGGAGGTGATCGTTCCCCATTGCTCTCCGCCTGCTGCGGACGAAAACACGGCCTGACGCTGCTCCTCCCAGTCCGCACGGGCCGGATCCGGATTGGCCAGCCAGAAGGCGATAACGGCCGGATGCATGGAGGCAACCAGCGCCACCGAGGAATCGGCGGCCGCGAGCCGGCGCAATGCTTCGCACACGGATCGCGCCGAAGTTTCCCTGCCCTGCCACATGCCCCCGGCTTCGCGGGGAACGACAGCCGGCCAGAAGCCGGCCGCACGCAAGGCCGCGAAGTCACCGGGGTCAAGATGACGCCGGGCCTGGCGCTCGTGACGCTCGCCCCGCCATTGATCGCAAAGCGCGTTCAGGGCCTGCAAAAAGTCGCTCTGTGGCATTGGTCTCCTTTCCCTCTCGCCTTGGGCCGTCCAAGCGGTTTCATCGCACCGATTCCGGGAAACATCGCGGGGCGTGACCCGGTTGTCAGGAACTTTCGTTCCACCCGGCGCGACCGTGCGGGCCGTCTGCGGGCGGATAGGCATCTTCGGTCAGGCGCTCCGGATCGATCAGCACAATCCGGTCCCGCCGCGTCTCGACGAGGCCATCTGCCCGGAGCGTTCGCAAAGCGCGGACCACAACCTCGCGCGTCGTGCCCACCGCCTCGGCCAGTTCCTGCTGGGTGATGGCGGCCGCAAGCCTGCCCCTCCCGGGATCGGGCGTGGCCATATCCAACAGATGCCGGGAAACCCGTTCCCGGATCGTGGCGAAGGCGCCTCCGGGAATTTCCGCGATAAAGGACAGCACGCGTTCGCTCAACTCCTCGAGCAGAGCAGCGGCAACATGCACGTTCTGGCCGGCTGACCGGCGAACCAGTGACGGGGATAGCGCCAGAGTCCCGGAGTCCGTGATGGCCTGAATGGACACGGGCAGGGCAAAGGACGAGGAAAACAGCGAGGCCACACCCAGCAACGCGCCTGTCCGGCAGTAACGAACCGTGAGCGTGCGTCCGTCGGGGGCGCTTACAAAGGCGCGAAGAAGTCCCGAAACAACGAGCCTCACATGGGGCTCGCTTTCACCTTCCCGGTGCAGCGTCGAGCCTGCGGGAATCCGAATCCGGACGGAGTCGGCCAGCAGCGCCGCCAGAACCTCCGGGGGCAGCGAGCGCAGGTGCGAGATCTCGATCGCGTGCCTTTCCGGTTCGCGCAAGTCGTCGATCATGGCCCCGATCATAGAATGATTGCCATTGGCCAGGCGAGGCCACGGTTCCGCGGAGCGGTGCGCGTGTTTGAATGGAGTATGTGGGTCTAAAGCCCGTCCGCCTCGCCTTCGTCGATCAGGCGGCGGATGCCCTCTTCCAGTTCCTCTCCAAATTTGTGGCTGGCCCAGTTTCCGGTCCGCATGTCGATGATAAACAGCCGTTCGATGGAGGAAAGCTGGCGGGCCAGATAGGTGCGGATTTTTTCCACGGGCAGAGCGGACTGCAAAAACCAGACGTCTTCGGTCAGCCGGTATTTGGGGCCCAGCTCGCCGATCATGTCCTCGATGCGTCCGGCCGGGCAGGCGCCGCCATCCGCGATGATGACGAAATGGGGCAGACGCCGGGCGGGACGTTCTTCCGTTCCGGGAGGCGCAGCCGGCATGGCGCCGGCGGCGGGCTCGGCGAAATAGCGGGCGAATTCGGGATCGTCGGAGGCCAGCCGCCATTCCCGTTCCGTGTCGGGCCTGACCGGAGTGCCCGGCCGGATGAACCCCTTGAGCAGGAAGGCCAGCATCTGTTTGCCCGTGTAGGGGCCGCGAATCCGGTCCTCTTCCCGGACCCACCAGAAGCGCAGGTCACGGGCTTCGCCGGGGGATTTTGGTGGGACGGAACTCATACACTCACTACCCGGGGGAAAAGCCGTACGGCAAAATTCCCTTATGGCTTCCAAAAACTTGCGGCGCGGTAAACGCCAAAGCACTCTGGCGCTCGACTATCACGCCCGGAGAGGACATGCCATGACGGTTCACGAATTCTGCTCGGTCGAACGCGACGGCCGGCTGACCCTCATCACCATCGACCGGCCCGAAGTGATGAACGCCCTGCATCCACCCGCCAATTTCGAACTGGCCCAAGTGTTCGATGACTTCGAGGCGGACCCGGAACAATGGGTGGCGATCCTCACCGGTGCGGGCGACCGGGCGTTTTCCGCCGGGAACGATCTCAAATACCAGGCGGCGGGCAACAAGGTCGAGGTTCCGCCCACAGGCTTTGCCGGGCTCACGGCGCGCTATGAGCTGGTCAAGCCCGTGATTGCGGCGGTCAACGGCGTGGCCATGGGCGGCGGCTTCGAGATCGCGCTCGCCTGCGACCTGATCATCGCCGCCGAGAACGCCAGCTTCGCCCTGCCCGAGCCCCGCGTCGGGCTGGCGGCGCTGGCCGGTGGCCTGCACCGGCTGCCCCGCCAGATCGGCGCCAAGCGGTCCATGAGCATGATCCTCACCGGACGCCCGGTAAGCGCGGCGGAGGGCAAGGAACTGGGGTTCGTTAACGACGTGACGGCGCCGGACGAGCTGATGGCGCGGGCAAAGCACTGGGCGGGCATGGTGCTGGAATGCTCGCCGATGTCGATCCGCGCGTCCAAGCAGGCGGCCTATGGCGGACTGGACATCGCAAGCCTGCGGGAAGCCGTGGAAACACGCTTCCCGGCCGTTTCCGACATGCTGAAGAGCGAGGATTTCCTCGAAGGCCCGCGCGCCTTCGCCGAAAAGCGCAAGCCGGAATGGAAGGGACGGTAAGGAAGAGGAGCGAGGGAAGAGAAGCGAGAATAGACTGTGCGCTCTACTGCCTCTCGCTTCTCGCTCCTCTCACCTCGCTTCTCTCTTCCCCTCGCTTCTCGCTAGAATGAATCCTTCCGCTTTCGGATTTCGGCGAAGACATCGACATTCGTGGCGTCCGGCATGCCCAGCACCTGCCGGATTTCGGGAGTGTCCGGCCGCAGGAAGGGATTGGCCGCCTTTTCCCGCCCGATGGTGGAGGGAATGGTGGGCTTGTTCTCCGCCCGCAGAACATCGATTTCATCGGCGAAGGCGCGCAGTTCCTCATTGCCGGGCTCCACCGTCAGGGCGAAACGGGCGTTGGCCTGCGTATATTCATGGCCGCAATAGATGCGGGTGTCGTCGGGCAATTTCATAAGCTTCTGCAGGCTCTCCCACATCTGCGCCGGCGTGCCCTCGAACAGCCGCCCGCAGCCGAGCACGAACAGCGTGTCGCCCGTGAACGCCGCGCGGCTGCCCGGCAGATAGAAGGCGATATGGCCGCGCGTATGGGCGGGCGTGTTGATGACCTCGAATCGTTCGGAGCCGAATTCGTAAGCCTCGCCCTCGTCCAGCGCCACGTCGATCAGCGGAATGCGCGCTTCGTCCGCTTTCGGACCGATGACCGGCGCACCGAAGGCCGCCTTGAGCTCCTCGTTGCCGCCTACATGGTCCGGATGATGATGGGTGTTGAAAATGTGGGTGAGCGTCCAGCCCGCGTCCATCAGCGCTTCGCGGACCGGTCCCGCCTCCGAGGGATCGACGACGCCGGTGAGTTCCGCCTCCGGGTCATGGACGAGATAGGCGTAATTGTCGGTGAGGCAGGGAACGAGACGAATATCGAGCGCGGCCATGTTGGCTTCCCTCATCTTTCGTGAACAGGTGCGATCGCTGAATACGGCCGCGAAGTTAACCCGCCGTGCCTGCGCTGTACATTGCGGGCGTTTGCCGCCGCCCCTGCCCGCAGCACGCCGATTTGCGCTACACTGGAGCCCGGTACCGCTGCAAGGGGAGAGAGCGCATCCATGCACATGGACGTGGAGGAACTGACCCGCTTCTACGGCGATCCGCTGGGCAGGATGGCGCGCCGTTTCGTGCGCCGGCGGGTGCGCGCGCTCTGGCCCGATGTGCACGGGCTCGACGTGCTGGGGCTGGGATACGCCACGCCCTATCTGCGGCCCCTGAAGGAACAGGCGCAGCGGGTCATCGCCATGATGCCCGCCGCCCAGGGGGGCGAGCCCTGGCCCTGCGGCGAGCGCAACCTCACAGCCCTGGTGGACGAAACCGGCCTGCCGCTCGCCGATTGCGCCATGGACCGGGTGCTGCTGGTGCACGAACTGGAGAACACCGAAACCGTGCGCGCGATGTTGCGCGAAATCTGGCGGGTGCTGACGCCGGAAGGGCGGCTGCTGGCGGTGGTCCCCAGCCGCAGGGGCATGTGGTCGGGGATCGAGCGCACGCCCTTCGGCCACGGCCGTCCGTTTTCCGAACGGCAATTGCGGCGCCTTCTTTCCGACTGCCTGTTCACGCCGGTGAATGTGGACAAGGCGCTGTTCATGCCGCCCTTCGCCTTCCGTTTTCTCATTACGTCCGCAGGCGCGTGGGAGCGCACCGGGCGCCAGTTCTGGCCCCATTTCCCGGGCGTGCTGCTGATGGAGGCCTCCAAGGACGTGATGGGGCTCGCGCTTCCCGAGCGCTCGCTGCGGGTGCGGCCCTTGCTGCGCCCGGTGCCCAAACTGGCGCGCGACCGTGCGGCGCGGGAGGCGAACCGCAAAGGTTAACCGGCGGTGAACGAAACCTTCACACCCGGTTCAACCAGCCCCCTCAAGGTTGTTTCCGTTCTTCACGGGAAGCGTGAAACCCATTCGGAGAGGGAGGAAACCATGAACCGGCTTACCGCCATCCTGACCGCCGCCGCGCTGAGCGCGACCGGCCTGTTCACCGCCAACGCCACGACGGCCGCTCCGCAGACGAACCCCGAACCGGTTCAATTGGCGCAACTGAAACTGAAGAAGGTGCCGCAGGTCGAACTCAAGCTGCTGTGCTCTCCCAAGTACCTGCCCAGTTCCAACGCCAAGACCGCATCCAAAAAAGGCGGCTCGTACACCTGTCTGCACCAGATGCCGATGCCTCCCGGCAAACACTGCCGGAACGGCTTCGACCCGACGACAGTGGAAGCCAAGGTGGTCCCCGGCGGCAAATATGTGCGCCTCACCTATCGCTGCCAGTCGCACCCCTGGTGATGAAATTCCGCGGACCATCCCCTCGGATGGTC
>JBKHIN010000406.1:0-2881 GCA_046538635.1 Alphaproteobacteria bacterium | reverse complement strand
GGGTAAATTATCCGGCAGGGGATGAATTAGTTTGATTCGCTGCATTTCATTAATTCCGCTCTTTCCCGCGAAAGCGGGAATCCAGAAGCGCCAAAGCGGGCGTTTGAGCGGGGCGCGCTGGGTCGCTTCCGCAGGGATGAGCGGAAAGATAATGACGGTGCTGTTTCAACCTGAACGCAATTTCTTCTAACGCCGCGCGGAGGCGGGCCATGACCAAATGGGTATATCATTTCGGTGCGGACGGAGCTGACGGCGCCGCCGATATGCGCGGCCTGCTGGGCGGCAAGGGCGCCAATCTGGCGGAGATGGCGGGTCTGGGCCTGCCCGTGCCGCCGGGCTTCACCCTTACGACCGAGGTCTGCACCGCCTTTTACGCCAATGACCGGCAGTACCCGGACGGGTTGCGGGAACAGGTTGCGCAAGCCATCGACAAGGTGAGCGCCGCGGTGGGCCGCCGCTTCGGCGATCCCGCCGCGCCGTTGCTCGTGTCCGTGCGTTCCGGCGCCCGCGCCTCCATGCCCGGCATGATGGACACGGTCCTCAATCTGGGCCTTAACGACGAAACGGTGAAAGGCCTCGCCGAACTGTCCGGCGACGAACGGTTCGCCTGGGACTCCTACCGCCGTTTCATTCAGATGTATTCCAATGTGGTACTGGGCCTCGACCATCATCTGTTCGAGGAGGTTCTGGACGACGCCAAGGCCGACAAGGGCGTCTCCCTCGACACCGAGCTGGACGGCGCGGACCTGCGCCGGATCGTCCAGCGTTACGAAGCCATCGTCCAGGAGGAATTGGGCGAACCGTTCCCTCAGGAAGCGGAGGAACAGCTCTGGGGCGCCATCGGCGCGGTGTTCGGCTCCTGGATGAATACGCGCGCCGTCACCTATCGCCGCCTGCACAACATCCCCGCCGGCTGGGGCACGGCCGTCAACGTGCAGGCGATGGTGTTCGGCAATATGGGCGAGGACAGCGCCACGGGCGTCGCCTTCACCCGCAATCCGTCCACGGGCGAAAAGGCCTATTACGGAGAATTCCTCATCAACGCCCAGGGCGAGGACGTGGTGGCCGGCATCCGCACGCCCCAGCATCTCACAAAGGCGGCACGCGAAACCGCGGCCGAGAATGCGCCCAGCATGGAAGAGGCCATGCCGGAGGTGTTCGTGAAACTGGCTGAAGCCTTCGAACGGCTGGAAGCCCATTACCGCGACATGCAGGACATCGAGTTCACCGTGGAGCGCGGCACGCTGTGGATGCTCCAGACACGGACGGGCAAGCGTACCGCGAAGGCGTCGCTCAAGATCGCCGTGGACATGGCGGCCGAAGGGCTCATCTCCCGCGACGAAGCGGTGCTGCGCATCGATCCGCTTTCGCTCGATCAGCTTCTGCACCCCACGCTCGATCCGCAGGCCCCGCGCGAGGTCATCGCCAAGGGGCTGCCCGCCTCGCCGGGCGCGGCCTCGGGCATCGCCGTCTTTCATGCCGACGAGGCCGAGGCGCTCGCCAATGACGGCAAGGACGTCATTCTCGTCCGTGTGGAAACCAGCCCCGAAGACATCCACGGCATGCATGCGGCCAAGGGCATCCTGACCGCAAGGGGCGGCATGACCAGCCACGCCGCCGTGGTCGCCCGCGGCATGGGCCGCCCCTGTGTTTCCGGCGCGGGCGCCCTGCGCATCGACTACAATTCCGGCAGCTTCTCCGTAGGCGGTACAACGGTGAAGAAGGGGGACGCCATTACCATCGACGGCGGCACGGGGCAGGTCATCAAGGGGAAGGTGCCCAGCGTGCAGCCGGAACTCTCCGGAGACTTTGCCACCCTCATGCAGTGGGCGGACGGCATACGGCGGATGAACGTGCGCGCCAACGCCGAGACGCCCGCCGACGCACAGGTGGCGCGCGAATTCGGCGCGGAAGGCATCGGCCTGTGCCGCACGGAACACATGTTCTTCGACGTGGAGCGCATCCGCTCCATGCGCGAGATGATCCTGGCGGATACGGAGGAAGGCCGCCGCGCGGCGCTGGCGAAGCTGCTGCCCATGCAGCGGAAGGATTTCATCGAACTGTTCCGCATCATGGAGGGGCTGCCGGTCACGATTCGCCTGCTCGATCCGCCCCTGCACGAGTTCCTTCCCCATACGGAGGAAGAGCAGAAGGAACTGGCGAAGACGCTGGGGATCCCTGCAAAAGCGCTGACGGCGCGCGTGGCCGAACTCGCCGAGTTCAATCCCATGCTCGGCCATCGCGGCTGCCGGCTTGGCATCACCTATCCGGAAATTTACGAGATGCAGGCGCGCGCCATTTTCGAGGCGGCGGCGGAGTTCAGGGGAAGCGTCACGCCCGAGATCATGATCCCTCTGGTGGCAGTGCGCGGCGAGCTGGATACACTCAGGGCCCGCATCGACGCGGTCGCCGGAGAGGTGAGGAAGGAAACGGGCGAGACCGTCACTTATCTCGTCGGCACCATGATCGAGCTGCCCCGCGCCGCCGTTACCGCGGGCGACATTGCACAGACGGCGGAGTTTTTCAGCTTCGGCACCAACGATCTCACCCAGACCACCTTCGGCATCAGCCGGGACGACGCCGCCCGCTTTCTCACCGAGTATCAGCGCAAGGGCCTGATCGAAACCGATCCCTTCGTCTCGCTCGACAGGGAGGGCGTGGGCGCGCTGGTGAAGCTGGGCGCGGAGCGCGGCCGGGCGGCGCACAACGGCCTCAAGCTGGGCATCTGCGGCGAGCATGGCGGCGATCCGGCCTCCATCCGCTTCTGCGAGGCCGTGGGGCTGGACTACGTTTCCTGTTCGCCCTATCGCGTGCCCATTGCGCGGCTGGCGGCGGCGCAGGCCGTGCTGCAGCCCGAGCAGCCGCCCTCGGAGGCCTGAGG
>JBKHIN010000405.1:0-2886 GCA_046538635.1 Alphaproteobacteria bacterium | reverse complement strand
GCCTATATCTGTGCCCAGCGAATGAAGGCCGCGGCGGCAGGGTGCGCCGGCGGCCCGAAACTCCGAGAGGACAACAGTAGAATGGCCCGATTGCATGACAGCATTCTCGACACCGTCGGCAACACGCCCGTGGTGCGCATCAACAAGCTGGCGCCCGAGGGCGTGGACCTTTACGTCAAGCTGGAGGCGTTCAACCCGCTGGGCTCGGTCAAGGACCGGCTGGCGCTGGGCGTGATCGAGGCGGCGGAGCGCGACGGCTCGCTCAAGCCCGGCCAGACGGTGGTCGAGGCCACCAGCGGCAATACCGGCATCGGGCTGGCGATGGTCTGCGCGCAGAAGGGCTATCCGCTGGTCATCACGATGGCGGAGAATTTCTCCATCGAGCGGCGCAAGCTGATGCGCTTCCTGGGCGCAAAGGTGATCCTCACCCCGGCCGCCGAAAAGGGCACGGGCATGCTCGCCAAGGCGCGCGAGCTGGCGGAAAAGCACGGCTGGTTCCTGTGCCGCCAGTTCGAGAACGAGGCCAATGCCGACATCCATTCGCGCACCACGGCGCGCGAGATCCTCGACGACTTCGCGGACCGCAAGCTCGACTACTGGGTCACGGGCTTCGGCACGGGCGGCACGCTGAAGGGCGTCGCGCGCGTGCTGAAAGAGAAAAGCCCGGAGACGAAGATCGTCGGCTGCGAGCCCGACAATTCCCCCGTCCTGGCGAGCGGCATCCCCCAGGACTACAATGACGACGACTCGCCGAAGCAGAGCCACCCGCACTTCCGGCCCCATCTCATGCAGGGCTGGGCGCCCGACTTCATTCCCAAGCTGACCAACGACGCCCGCGAACATATCGACACGCTGGTGCCCGTGGACGGCAACGAGGCCCTGCGCCTGACGAAGGAACTGGCCCGGAAGGAAGGCATTTTCTGCGGCATCTCGGGCGGGGCCACCTTCGCCGCGGCGCTGGAGACCGCGCGCCGGGCGCCGAAGGGCAGCACCATTCTGTGCATGATTCCCGATACGGGCGAGCGCTATCTCACCACGCCGCTGTTCGAGGACATCACCGAAACCATGACCGAGGAAGAGCACGAGATCGCGGCCTCCACACCGCGCTTCCGCTTCGACGTGTCTTCCGGCCCCGCGCCCGCAGCGGAAGAGGTCGAGGTGAAGCCGGAGATCGCGGCCCGGGTCGATGAAATCCTGAAGGACCGGCAAAACCCCGTTGTCATGTTCGCGCTCGAATGGTGCGAGTTCTGCTGGTCCGTGCGCAAGCTGTTCAAGGCAATGGACATTCCCTACCGCTCCGTCGATCTGGACTCGGTCGAATACCAGAAGGACAATCTGGGCGGCGACATCCGGGCGGTGCTGAAGCAAAGGCTGGGCACCCCCACCATTCCGCAAATCTTCGTGGGCGGAGAATATGTGGGCGGCTGTACGGAAACCTTCGACGCCTTCAACGAAGGCGGCTTTCAGGGTCTGCTGCGCAAATACGACGTGTCCTTCGACACGGAAAAGTCCGTGGACGCCTACAGCTTCCTGCCCAAATGGCTGCATCCGCGGTGAATGAATACTTTGTGCTCTTTGTGCGTCCTTTGTGTCTTCGTGTGAACCGCCGGCTTCACACAAAGGCACGAAGGGTTCACGAAGGCACGAAGCTCCGGCCCGGAATGGCGGGTCCCCCCGGCTTAACGCCGGCCGTGACCCGCTCTACAGGGGAAATGCCATGAAGGAGGAATTGGAAGCCATGCGGCTGGCCGCGGAGCGGGCCATTGCGTTCCGCGCGGGCGACGCCGAACGCTCGCCACACCCCTCGGCGGGCCTGGCCGAACTTCGGGCGGCCTTCGGCGGCGAGCTTCCCGAAACGGGACGCCCGGCCACCGAGGTCATCGAGCATCTGATCCGGGCGGCCGAACCCGGCCTTGTGGGCAACGCCACGCCCAATTTCTACGCCTGGGTGATGGGGGCCTCCCATCCCGCGGGCGTGGCCGCCGACTGGCTGACCTCCGCCTGGGGTCAGAACGCCGCCATTTATCAGTGTTCCCCGGCGGCCGCCGTGGCGGAGGAGGCGGCGGCGGCATGGCTGCTCGACCTGCTCGATCTTCCGCGCGAAAGCTCGGTGGGCTTCTCCACGGGCGCGACGATGGCGGGCTTCATCGGCCTTTGCGCCGGGCGCAGCGAAGTGCTGCGGCGCGCCGGGTGGGACCTGGAGCGGGACGGATTTCAGGGCGCGCCGCTGATCCGGGTGTTCGTCAGCGAGGAGGCTCATTCCACCGTGTTCGCCGCCCTGCGCTATCTGGGCCTGGGCCGCGCCAATCTGGTCATGGTCGCGGCCGACGGCGAGGGCCGGTTGCGCACCGGCGATCTCGAAGCGCGCCTCGGCGAACATGAGGGCCCCAAAATCATCATCGGCCAGGCGGGGCACATCAACTCCGGCACCTTCGACGATTTCGAGACGCTCGCCGATCTGGCGCAATCGCATGACGCCTGGCTCCATGTGGACGGCGCCTTCGGCCTCTGGGCGCGGGCCGTGCCGCATCTTTCCGCCCTGTGCCGCGGCGTGGAGCGGGCCGACTCCTGGATCACCGACGGCCACAAATGGCTTCAGGTGCCTTATGATTCCGGCTTCGCCATCGTGAAGGACGCCGCCGCGCACCGCCGCGCCATGGACATCACGGCCAGCTATCTCACCCATGACCCGGATGACGGGCGCAACCCCACCCATTTCGGGCCGGAGCTTTCCCGCCGGGCCCGCGGTTTCGCCGTGTGGGCGGTGTTGCAGGCGCTGGGCCGGAAGGGCGTGGAGGAACTGGTCTCGCGCCACTGCGCGTGCGCAGCGCACATTGCCGAGAGGCTCTCCGCCGAGGACGGAATCGAGGTGCTCAACGAAGTCTG
>JBKHIN010000126.1:0-7684 GCA_046538635.1 Alphaproteobacteria bacterium | reverse complement strand
GCTCCACCTGAAAGGGCAAGACCATGTCGTCAACCGGCGGAGCCTGCTCCGAATCCATTTCGCCTGTCCAATATGACCGTCTATCCTGCCGATGCGTCCTCAGCGGCCGCGGGACTATTCCAGACACCACGCCAGAATGCCCTTTTGTGCATGCAGCCTGTTTTCGGCCTCATCCCACACGGCTGAGCGCGCGCCGTCAATGACCGATCCGCTGACTTCCTCGCCGCGATGGGCGGGAAGGCAATGCAAAAAGATAGCGTCCGGAGCCGCCCGGGCCATGAGCGCGTCGTTAACCTGGTAGGGAACCATGCGCTCGCGGCGTTCTTCGAGATCCTCGTCGCCCAGCGAGGCCCAGGCGTCGGTGATGACGCAATCGGCCCCCTGCACGGCCTCCCACGGATCGTCCCCGGACCAGATCTGCGCCCCCTGGCTGCGCGCCCAGGCCACCAGGTCGGGCCGGGGTTCATGGCCCGCCGGCGCCGCCAGCCGGAGGGCGAAGCCGAAGGCGGCCGCCGCCTCGATCCAGGAGGAGGCCACATTGTTGCGGGCATCGCCGGACCAGGCGACGGTCGCGTTGTCGATCGGCCCCTTGCGTTCCTCAAAGGTCATGATGTCGGCCATGACCTGGCAGGGGTGGCTGCGGCGCGTCAGTCCGTTGATCACGGGGACGGGGGAATGACGCGCAAGATCCGCCAGCATGTCGTGGGACAGGACCCGGATGGCGATGGCGTCCACATAGCGCCCCAGCACGCGGGCCGTATCGGCGATCGACTCGCCCCGGCCGAGCTGCAGTTCGCGGCCGGTCAGATACATGGTTTCGCCGCCCATCTGGCGCATGCCCACGTCGAAGGAAATCCGTGTGCGGGTGGAAACCTCTTCGAAAATCAGCGCCAGCATGCGCCCGGGCGCGGCCGGTTCGGGGTCGGCCGCGCCGGCCGGCAGGCCGGAGCGCGCAGCCTTCATCGCCTGCGCCCGGGAGAGGATGTCGCGCAAATCGGAAGCCGCGATGTCCTTCAGCTCAAGGAAATGGCGGGGCGTGTTCGCGCTCATGCCCGCCCCTCCGGCGCCGCCAGCACCCGGTCCAGAATATCCACCGCCTGGTCCGCCTCGTCGCGGCCGATAATGAGCGGCGGCAGAAGGCGCACCACGTTGTCGCTCGCCGCCACTGTCAGCAGGCCGTGACGGCGCAGGACGGAGACCAGCGCCCGGGCTTCGCCGCGCACCCTGAGCCCGAGCATGAGCCCCCGTCCGCGCACCTCCTCGACCGCGTTGTGGTGACGGGCGGCAAGTTCCTCCAGCCGTTCGCGCAGGGCGGCGCCGGTTTCCGCCACACCGTCCAGGAAGCCGTCCGCCAGAACGATGTCCAGAACGGCATTGGCGACGGCCATCGCCAGCGGATTGCCGCCGAAGGTGGAACCGTGGCTGCCCGCCGTCATGCCCGAAGCCGCGGCTTCGGTGGCCAGGCACACACCCACGGGAAAGCCGCCGCCCAGCCCCTTGGCCGCCGCCAGAATGTCGGGGCGCACGCCCGCCCACTCATGGGCGAAGAATTTTCCGGTGCGGCCCACGCCACACTGGACCTCGTCCAGAATAAGCAGCATGCCGCGCGCGTCGCATAACTCCCGCAAATAGCGCAAATCCGCTTCCGGAACCTGCCTGATGCCGCCTTCGCCCTGCACGGGTTCGATCAGGATCGCGCCGTGGGCATCGGTGAGCATGTCCTCCAGCGCCGCCCGGTCAGCGAAGGGCACGCTGTCGAATCCGTCCACCTTGGGCCCGAACCCCTCGATCTTCTTCGGATCGCCGCCCGCCGCGATGGCCGCCAGGGTGCGGCCGTGAAAGGCGCCCGAAAAGGTGACGATGCGATAGCGTTCGGGTGCGCCGCGGGCGGAATGGTATCTGCGGGCCATCTTGATGGCGCACTCCACGGCTTCGGTGCCCGAATTGGTGAAGAAGGCCGTGTCGGCGAAGGTCGCCGCCACCAGCCGCGCGCCCAGACGCTCCTGCTCGGGAATGCGCACGGCGTTGGAGGTGTGCCAGAGCTTTTCCGCCTGCGCCTTGAGCGCGGCCACCAGATGCGGATGGGCGTGCCCCAGCGCCGTCACCCCGATCCCGGAAGAAAAATCGAGAAAGCGCCGGCCGTCCGCATCGAAAAGATTTGCGCCTTCCCCGCGCTCGAAGGCCAGGTCGGCACGGGCATAGACCGGCAGCAAGGGCTCCATGTTGTTTCTCCTCCCCGGAATCATTCGAAGGTTCCTCCGATGCCCCGGCCGCTGCGGGCGCCGCGCCCGCGCACCGCTTCAGGCTTTCAGACGATAGCCGATCGTGAACAGCCGGTGGGCGATCAAAATCAGGGCGATGTTCAGCCCCAGCACGACCGCCACGCCGATGGCGGGCGACCCGTCCGCATGGCCGATCATTCCATAGCGGAATCCGTCGATCAGATAAAAGAACGGATTCCACTGGCTGATTTCGACCCACACGCCGCCCAGCATGGTGATCGAATAGAAGGTTCCCGACAGCATGGACAGCGGAACGATGACGAAATTCGTGATCGTCGCGACATGGTCGAATTTTTCCGCCCAGATGCCCGCCAGCAGGCCCACCAGCGCCAGCAGAATCGAGGCCCCCACGCCGAAAAACACGGCAGCGAAAAAATGGACGGGCAGCATGTCGACGCCGAACAACGACATGCCGCACGCCGTCAGCACCGCCACGACGACGCCGCGCGTGGCGCCCCCCGCAACGAAACAGAAGGTCAGTTCGCCGGGGGAGAGCGGCGGCATGAGCACGTCCACCAGGCTGCCCTGCACCTTCGAGATCATGAGCGACGACGTGCTGTTGGCGAAGGCGTTCTGGATGATGCCCATCATGATGAGCCCGGGCGCAATGAAGGTCGCGTAGTCCACGGCCGCCGAGACATCGGCGCGGGATTCCCCGAACACCTGCGTAAAGATGAAGAAGAAGAGGATGGCGTTGGCGATGGGGGCGGCGATGGTCTGTCCGCCCACCTTGACGAACCGCATGACCTCCTTGCGGTAGAGCGTCCATACGCCCAGCCAGTTCACCCGGCCGAAACGCCGCACGCCCACTTCGGGAAAGGGGGGATCGCCCGGAGCCGCCTTGATTCCGTCCACGCTCATAACCGCCTGCCTTTCTGGAAATGCGCCGGAAAGGCCGTCTTAGGCCGTCCCCGGGCTGTGGACAACCCCGCGCCCTGTGGATGGATGCGACACAAGATGTGGATAACCAATATTTTGTTAACCAAAGATATTGTGTTCGGCAAATTTCTGAATACGATATCTAGCATCAACGAAGGGACTTGACACAATATATCGGAACCTTCGTTCGAGGTTATGGCCCGGCCGAGGCGGAATCGGCGGGCCGGGCTGTAACGGGCGCACTGCTCGAAGGGGATAGGAGACAAGTCAATGGCATGGACAGACGAGCGCGTTGAGCAGTTGAAACAGCTCTGGGCCGACGGATTGAGTGCCAGCCAGATCGCCCGCCAGCTGGGCGGTGTCACCCGCAACGCCGTGATCGGCAAGGTGCACCGCCTGGGCCTGTCGGGCCGGGGGGCGCCGGCACGCACCAGCCGTCCCAAGCGCGTCACCATGCCCAAGCCCGCGGTCAAGCCCGTCATCGCCCGGCCCGCACCGGCGGCTGTCGAAGACCCCGTCACCCTGGCGGACGGCAACCACGCGAACGTGCTGACGATTCGGGACAGCATGTGCAAGTGGCCGATCGGCGACCCTGCCCAGTCGGGCTTTCATTTCTGCGGCCGGCCGACGCCGCATGGCTCGTCCTATTGCAAGGGCCATGCACAGCTCGCCTATCAGCCGCCGCAGTCGCGCCGCGACAAGAAACGCGCAATTGCGTAACGCTCACTCCTGACGCACCACTCCAGCCCGGCCGTAACCTCCCGGCCGGGTTCTTTTTTGCCGGGGGCAGACCGCGGAGACCGGCCGCTCACCGCGCGGCTGAATCATCGAACGCATAGCCCGCCGAGCGGACGGTGCGGATGGGATCGGCCTCGCCCTCCAGGTTCAGCGCCTTGCGCAGGCGGCCGATATGGACGTCCACCGTGCGCGCCTCCACATAGACGTCCGAGCCCCAGACGGCGTCGAGCAGCTGCTCGCGGCTGAAGACGCGGCCCGGATGCTGGATCAGATGGTCGAGCAGGCGGAATTCGGTGGGGCCCAGATGGATCTCGCGCCCGCCCCGGCGCACCCGGTGGGCCGCGCGGTCCACCTCGATTTCGCCGCAGGTGACGACGTTTTCCGCCAGCGCCGGGCGGATGCGGCGCATTACGGCGCGGATGCGCGCGATCAGTTCGGACATGGAGAAGGGCTTGGTGATGTAATCATCCGCCCCCGTATCGAGGCCGCGAATGCGGTCGGCCTCCTCGCCGCGCGCCGTCAGCATGATGATGGGGGTGTTGCGCGTTTCCGCCCGGTTGCGCAGCTGCCGGCAGACCTCGATGCCCGAAAGGCGGGGCAGCATCCAGTCGAGCAGGATCAGGTCCGGGGTCTCTTCCCCGGCGATCAGCATCGCTTCCTCGCCGTCGCGCGCCTCGAGGACGGTGTAGCCTTCCCGCTCCAGATTGTAGTTGAGCAGCGTGGCCAGCGCAGTCTCGTCCTCGACCACAAGAACCCGGGGTTTCATGGGTTTCTCATCTCTTCCGTCAACGGCCGGTCCTCCGTCATTCGGAACTCTTCGGGGCCCTGAATGCCACCCGCGTCAGGCTGGTCACGTCGCCCTTCGGCCGGTGATCCGAGAGATGGGCGCCGTGCACCAGATAATAGATGATTTCCGCGATGTTCGTCGCGTGATCCCCGATGCGCTCCATGTTCTTGGCGATGAACAGAAGATGCGTGCACAGACCGATGACGCGCGGATCCTCCATCATGTAGGTCAGGAGTTCCCGGAACAGGCTGTTGTACAATTCATCGACGTCCTCGTCCCGGCGCCAGACCGAGACCGCGCGCTCCGTATCCCGGCCCGAATAGGCATCCAGAACGTCCTTGAGCTGAGTGAGTGCCTGGAAGCCCATGCGCGTAAGGCCGTGGGTGGGCTTCAGCGGCTCCTCCCGGTTGAGGACGAGAGTCCGCTTGGCTACGTTCTTCGCCAGATCGCCGATACGTTCCAGATCGGCGGCGATTTTCACCGCGGAAAGCACCTCGCGCAGTTGCGGCCCTTTCGGTCCGCATTCGGACAGGCACGCCACCGCATAGCGTTCCACTTCGGCCTCTAGCGCGTCAATCCGGGCGTCGGCGTCGATGATGCGCCGGGCGAGCGCCGAATCCCGCCGCGTGATGGCCTCGATGGCGTCCGAGAGCTGACTTTCCGCCATACCGCCCATCTGCGCGATCCGGGCTGAAAGATTCGCGAGTTCTGTCTTCAGTATCAGGGGCTGGTTCATCCTTTTCCTGCCTGGGTTCCCGGCGCCGCGCCATCCCCCGGCCGGCACGGCGTATGCGCTTCACTCTAACCGAATCGGCCGCTGATATAGTCCCTCGTCTTCTGATCTTTCGGATTGTTGAACATGTCGGCGGTATCGCCCACTTCCACCAGATCGCCGAGATGGAAGAACGCCGTTCGCTGCGAGACCCGCCGCGCCTGCTGCATGGAATGCGTGACCATGACGATGCAGTAATTGTGGCGGAGTTCCTCGATCAGCTTCTCGATCCGGTCGGTGGCGATGGGATCGAGCGCCGAGCACGGTTCGTCCATGAGGATCACTTCCGGGCTGACCGCGATGGCCCGCGCGATGACCAGACGCTGCTGCTGTCCGCCGGAGAGCCCCGTGCCCGGCTCCTGCAGGCGGTCCTTCACCTCGTCCCACAGGCCCGCCTTGCGCAGACTGGTTTCCACGATCTCGTGCAGTTCATTCCTGTTGCGGGCAATGCCGTGAATGCGCGGCCCGTAGGCGACGTTCTCGAAAATCGACTTGGGAAACGGGTTGGGCTTCTGAAACACCATGCCCACCCGCGCGCGAAGCTGTACCGGGTCCACGCCGCGCGAATGGATATCCTGATTGTCGAGCGTGATGGTGCCTTCCACATGCGTGTCCTCGATCGTGTCGTTCATGCGGTTGAGGCAGCGCAAAAAGGTCGATTTTCCGCATCCGGACGGACCGATCAGCGCGGTGACGTGATTGTCCGGAATTTCCAGGGTCACATTGTTAAGCGCTTGCTTGACGCCATACCACATGTTCAGGTCGACAGTGCGCATTTTGACCGTAGCCTGAGGAGTGACGCGGCCCGTCGCCCTGTCCATCTGAACCGTGTTGATCTCGTTCATGGCTGATCCCAACCTCTCTTGGGCCCGATCGGCCCGGATCGTCGTCAATGCCTGTCCGTCCATCAGCTTCCCTCACCACCGGCGCTCGAAACGCCTGCGCGCCAGCACCGCCAGAATGTTAACGAGGAAGAGCACCGCCAGCAGGACGATGATGGCGCCCGCAGCCCGTTCCTCGAATGCGGCCTGCGGCCGGTCCGCCCACATGAAAATCTGGACCGGAAGGGCGGTCGCCGGTTCGGTGATGCTTGCGGGTATCTCGGTCACGAAGGCCACCATGCCGATCATCAGCAGGGGCGCCGTTTCCCCCAGCGCCTGGGCCATGCCGATGATGGAACCGGTGAGAATGCCGGGCATGGCGAGCGGCAGCACATGATGAAACACCGATTGCAGCTTCGAGGCGCCTACCCCCAGCGCCCCCTCGCGGATCGAGGGCGGGACGGCCTTCAGCGACGCCCGGCTGGCGATGATGATCGTGGGCAGCGTCATCAGCGCCAGCACCATGCCGCCAACGAGCGGCGCCGAGCGGGGCAGGCCGAACTGGTTGATGAATACCGCCAGCCCCAGGAGACCGAAGATGATGGAGGGCACGGCAGCCAGATTGTTGATGTTTACCTCGATGAAGTCGGTCCAGCGGTTCCGGGGTGCGAATTCCTCCAGATAGATGGCGGCGGCGACGCCGATTGGAAAGGAGAGCATGAAACACACCGCAATCGCCATGATCGAGCCCAGGAGTGCGGAGGCCAGCCCGGCCAGTTCCGGGTCCTGACTGTCTGCATGAGTGAAGAAGATGAAGTTGAACCTGGCCTCGATCTCGCCGCTGGCCTTCAACCGCTCCGCCCATTCGATCTGATTGTCGTTCACGCGCCGGACCTCTTCCGGGAGATCCGGCTGGACGAACCCCTTGAGATACTGGTCGATATCGTCCGAAACCGGCACCGTAACCGTGACCGTCCGGCCGATCAGCGCCGGTTTTTCCTGCACAAGTTCCCGGAGCTGATTTCCGGCGCCGGACTCCGAAACCATGCTCAGAATCTGGTCGCGCACCTCGATCCGCTCCCGGCGCAGTTTGCGCATGGCCGAGAGCGCCGCCTCGCGGTCCTCTTCTGCGCGGACAGCCGCATCCTCCAATTCAAAAAAGCGGGAGGAAACCCGCATGTGGTAGGGCGCCAGCGAGCGGGCCAGCAGGCGCGCGAAATCCGCCCGCTCGATTTCGTCCTCATCGCCGCGGCCGCGCGGATCGACGATCTTCCCGGCGAAATCCACATCCACCGACACGGCGGCGGAGCCGCCATCGCGAACCTCGATGCGGCCGCGGCCGAGGAGCTTTGCCGCCACGCGGCGCTGCGCCCGGGTCAGGCCGGCGTCCGCCGCGCCCTCCGAG
>JBKHIN010000404.1:0-2916 GCA_046538635.1 Alphaproteobacteria bacterium | reverse complement strand
TCCACCTCGAGCGGGACGCGGACGGTGACCAAGCAGGACGTGGGCGAGATCAAGAAAACGATCAACGATCTGAACATGGAGCTGCAGCGGGTCACCTCCGGGGCGGGCTTCGCGCTCGCGAATTTCGACAACGATCTCAGCCGGTGACCGCATGATCGTGGAGCGTCCGCTTCCCGGTACGGGCCGCCGCCCCCGCCGGACGCCCAGGCTCGACTGGCTGACGCGCGCGCTCGGCGTGCTGGCGCCGAACCTCGCCGCCCGCCGGATTGCGGGCCTGATGCGCCTGGAGAGGATCACCGCCGTGCGCGCCCAGTTCGGCTACGAGGCCTCACGGCCCAGCCGGCTTAGCCGGTTTTCCGGCCGCGGCGATACGCGCACGGCGGACCAGTTCAACGCCGACGCCATTCTCAGCCTGCGCAGCCAGGCGCGCGAGCTGGAGCGCAATTACGATCTCGCCGAGTCGGTTTTGACGGATCTCGTCGGCAACGTCGTGGGCGACGGCATCCGGACCTTCCC
This sequence comes from Alphaproteobacteria bacterium, assembly GCA_046538635.1. Taxonomy (GTDB): domain Bacteria; phylum Pseudomonadota; class Alphaproteobacteria; order JAJFIK01; family JAJFIK01; genus JBKHIN01. Next base: position 2,400 of record JBKHIN010000404.1, on the reverse strand, counting down.
GGCGGTCAAACGCCGCGACGGCACCATACACCGGGAGTTCAACCGCCAGCTCGCCCGCCTGTGGGGCGAGTGGGCGGAAGCGCCGGAAGTCACCCGCGAGCATGGCTGGGCGGGCGTGCAGCAGATGATGGCGCGCTCCTGGTTCCGGGACGGCGAGGTCTTCGCCCAGCTGCTGCCAGGCATGGTGCGGGGCCTGAAACACGGCTCCGGCGTCATGCTCAGCCTCGAACTGCTCGAGGCCGACATGGTGCCCTATGACCTCGTGGACGGAAAACGGCGCATCGTGCAGGGCATCGAGAAGGACACCTGGGGGCGTCCCGTCGCCTATGTGACGTTCAAGGAACATCCGGGGCGGCTGACGACGATTCTGCCCACGGCCTTCACCGGCGCCGGGCCGCTCACGAAGGCGGCGGCCGACACCAAGCGCATTCCGGCGAGCCGCATGCTGCACCTGAAGATGGTCAAGCGGATCCGGCAGACGCGGGGCATTTCCGTGTTCGCGCCGGTCTTCGGCCGCCTGGAGGACCTGAAGGACTACGAGCATTCCGAGCGCATCGCGGCCCGGATCGCCGCCGCCTTCGCGGTCTCGATCAAGCGCACGGCGGGTCTCGGGGCGGAGTCCGGTTCCCTCGAAATCCGGGAAATGGACATCGCGCCCGGGATCATCTTCGACACGATGGGCACGGACGAGTCGGTCGAGAGCATCAAGAACGAGCGCCCGTCGAACCAGCTCTGGGAGTTCCGCAAGTCCCAGCTCAAGGCCGCGGCGGGCGGCACCGGCGCGAAATACAGTTCCATGGCGAACGATTACGACGGGACCTATTCCGCCCAGCGGCAGGAACTGGTCGAGCATGCCGTGATCTACACCATGGTCCGCGGGCAGTTCATCGCCCGGGCCGTGCGGCCGGTTTACCGCGCCTTCGTCGAGATGGCGGTGGCGCAGGGGCTTGTCGACATGGAAGGCGTGGATCCGCAGACGCTGTTCGACTGCGACCATCGCGGCCAGGGCGCCCATTACATCGACATCCAGAAAGAGATGAACGCGGACGAAAAGGCGGTGCAGGCGGGCTTCAAGAGCCGGTCGCAGGTGATCCTGGAACGCACCGGCCGCGATCCGGACGATGTGTTCGAGGAAATCGCGGCGGAACGCGCGCGCGACGGGGAAGCGGGGCTTTCCTTTTCAACATCGAACGGCGGCGGGTCCGCCGGCGACAATCCACCGGAGGGCGAGAATGCCGAAGGCAATGACGAGGAAGCAGACGCCGCCGCCTAACAGGGCGCGGATCGAGGGCACGGTACGGCGCGACATCGAGATCCGCCAGGACGCCATCAACGAGGACACGCGCGAGATCGAGCTGTCGTTTTCATCGGAAACCCCGGTGGAGCGCGGCTTCTTCATGCCCTGGCTGGAAATCCTCGGCCACGACGCCGACGAGGTCGACCTCAGCCGTCTCCGGAACGACGCGCCGTTCCTGGCCGATCACCGGAACAGCGTGCGCGAGCAGATCGGCGTCGTCACGAAAGCCGAGATCCGGGACCGCCGCGGCGTGGCCACCGTGCGGATTTCGGACGATCCCGACACGGAGCCCCTCTGGCGCAAGATCGTCAACGGCACCGTGCGCAAAATCTCCGTGGGCTATCAGGTCCGCGAGATGGTCCTTGTCCGGATGGACGAGGACGGCCCTGACGAGTTCAGGGTCACGGACTGGGCTCCGTGGGAGATCAGTCTTGTCGCAATCCCGGCGGACGATTCCGTCGGAATCGGACGATCCGATGGCGGACGCGATCCGCAGTACCGGATCATTTCCCTGGATGAAGAGGAGAGCTCAATGCCCAGGAAAAGAACCGGCGTCCAGCCGTCGGACGCCAGGCCCGAAGACAACGGCGTCAAGGGGCGGAACGAGGACGGCGGCGAACCCGAACCCGGGCGGGAGGAGAGCCGCCGCGAACCGGACCGGCAGGAGCCCGACACGGCCGAGCGCGACCGCCTGGTGGCGGAAGGCCGGGAGCAGGAGCGCAAGCGGGTCTCGGCGATCGAGGAGCTGTTCGCGCCCTTCGAGCGCAAATACGGCGATGACCTCGTGAAGGTCCGCAGGGAATGCACGGCCAATGCCGAATGCACTGTCGAGACGGCCCGCGAGCGCCTGCTGAAGAAAATCGGCGAGGGCATCGAGCCCGCGGGCGGCGATCCTGAGATCCGGGTCGGCACCACGGCCGAGGAGAAGTTCCGGGAGGGCGCGGCCCTGGCGCTCTCGCAGCGGGGGCTCTTCAACCACGCGCAAACGGAACAGAGCCGTGAGCGCTTCAGGCCGGACCGCACCAACGAGTTTCTCAGCATGCGGCTGGAACGCCTCGCGGAATACGCCCTCGAACAGCGGGGCATCCGCACGCTGGGCCTGC
>JBKHIN010000403.1:0-2930 GCA_046538635.1 Alphaproteobacteria bacterium | reverse complement strand
CCCCAATAGCTGCCGATGCCGCCGCCCTTGGCCGCCAGCCACACATTCTCGTTCCACAGGCCCACAATGCCGCCCAGGCTGTCCTCCGCCTCGTTGAGGAAGCAGGAGATGGGCAGGCCCCGGGCCGTGCCGCCATTGGAAAGCACGGGCGTGGCGGGCATGAACCACAGCTTCGAGATGTAGTCGTAAAGACGCTGGGCGTGGGCGTCGTCATCGCCGTAATAGCTGGCCACACGGGCGAACAGGTCCTGAAAGCTCTCCCCGGGCATGAGGTAGCGGTCGGCCAGCGTCGCCTTGCCGAAATCCGTCAGCAGTTCGTCGCGGGACGGGTCGGGTTCCACGCGCCGGCCCCGGGCGTGCTGGATGGTTCTCGTTGCCTGCGTGAATGACAGAACGGTCATGCCCGATGCGTCCCCTATGACTGTGACGGGAAGGCAGGCAATCCCGGAATGAAAGGCCCCGGCAGCGCCGCGGCTCTCCCCCCTGGCCGCCCCCGGATCTTCCTCCCCGTCCGGTGGTACTGGCTTTTGCGGTGACGGCGGGCGCTTCGGCGCAAATTCCCGGCGGGCCGCGGCCCCTGCCGCTGCCGCCGGGGGCAAATCAGACGCCGCCGACACGAGATATCGTGCATGGGATCGTTCTTCTGTCAATATCTTGTGGTGGATGAAATTACCCGGCGTGAGGAAATGTGCCGCTCGTGGACCTGTGAATCGCCCGTTCATGTGGCATACAGGCTGGCGGGGGCAGCGTTAACGAGGCATTAACGCCGGGCGCAATCGCACTTGAAGTGATATCCATTCTCAGCTTGTTTGTTAACATCGTGAGGTTCAGACAGCGAGGTCTATCGGAGGAACGGGTTTATGAAACTGGTGAGTCGAATATTTGCGCGTGCGTTGCTGGTCGCCTGCGCGGCCGGGCTGGCGGCGCCCGCACTGGCGGACGATAATGACGCCTATCTGGAAAGCAACAAGCAGCGGCAGGGCGTGGAGGTCACCGATACGGGCCTTCAGTACAAGGTGCTGCGCGAGGGAACGGGCAAGCAGCCCGGCCCCCGGGATATGGTCAAGGTGCATTACCGGGGCCGGCTGGTGGACGGCACCGTGTTCGACTCCTCCTACAAGCGCGGCCAGCCCGCCGAATTACGCCTCGACGGCGTGATCCCCGGCTGGACGGAAGGCGTGCAGCTCATGCAGGAAGGCGCGAAATATGAATTCGTCATTCCCGCCCGTCTCGCCTATGGCGCCAAGGGCGCGGGCGACGTCATCCCGCCGGGCGCGACCCTGATCTTCGAGGTCGAGCTTCTGGAAGTGAAATAGGTCGCTTGCGCCCCGGCGGCACTGTCTCCGGGCGCAGCGATCAAGGAGCGAGGGAAGAGGAGCGAGGGGCGAGAAACAAGAGAGGCAAAGCTCTCGCTTCTCGCTCCTCCCTCCTCTCTTCTCAGACCGCCGTCATGCAGGGGAGGCCCGAATGGTCGATATGAGCCGGATTTCCTCGCTCGCCGACATTACCCGCTATCACGCCCGCCACTCGGGCCGGCGCGTGGCGCTGATCATGGACGGGCGCGAGACCACTTACGCGGAGCTGGATGCGGCGGCGAACCAGGTGGGCCACGGCCTCATCGCGGCGGCCTGCGAGCCGGGCGACCGGGTCGCCTATCTGGCCAAGAACTCCGATCTCTATTTCGAAATCCTGTTCGGCGCGGCCAAGACGCGCTGCGCCATGGTGGGCGTCAACTGGCGGCTGGCGGCGCCCGAACTGATCTTCGTGCTGAACGACGCGCGCGCCAGGGTGCTGTTCGTGGACCGGGATTTCTACGAGATGGCCGAGCGCATCCTGCCCGATCTCACCACGGTGAAGACGGTGATCGCGCTGGACGGGGAACACCGCGACTGGCCGGCCTATGAGGACTGGCGCAGCATGCACGCCACCTACGACCCCGGCCTCAAGGCCCGCCCCGAGGACGACGTGATCCAGCTCTACACCAGCGGCACCACCGGCCACCCCAAGGGCGTGCAGATCACCAATCACACCTATATGGCCACGTTCGAGGCCGGGCTTTCCGTGCCCTACTGGGAATGGCGGCCGGAGACGGTCAATTTCGTCTGCATGCCGCTTTTCCATGTGGCGGGCGTGAATGTGGGCACCTTCGGCCTGCTCCAGGGCTGCAAGAATGTCGTGCTGCGCGAGGTGGACGTGGACGTCATCCTCGACCTGATCGAGACCCACCGCATCGACACGATGTTCATGGTGCCCGCCCTGATCCTGGGCATGGTGCACCATCCGCGCACCCGCAAGACCGACCTTTCGAGCCTGAAGCAGATTTCCTACGGCGCCTCGCCCATCGCGGAGGACCTGCTCATCGAGGCGCAGAAGATTTTCAAATGCGATTTCATCCAGTTCTACGGCATGACCGAGACCAACGGCGTGGGCACCCTGCTGCCGCCCGAGGACCATGACCCGGCCAAGGGCAAGCTGCGCTCCTGCGGGCGGCCGTGGCCGGGCGTGGAGGTCAAGGTCGTGGACGCCAATGACCGGGAAGTGCCCCAGGGCGAAGTGGGCGAGGTGGTCATCAGGGGCGAGGTGGTCATGAAGGGCTACTGGAACCGGCCCGAGGCCACGCAGCAATCGGTCGTGGACGGATGGATGCATACGGGCGACGCCGGCTATTTCGATCGCGACGGCTATCTCTTCATCTATGACCGGGTGAAGGACATGATCGTCTCCGGCGGCGAGAACATCTATCCGGCGGAGGTGGAGAACGCGCTGTTCGGCCATCCGGCGGTGGCCGACGTGGCGGTGATCGGCGTGCCCGACAAGGAATGGGGCGAGGCGGTGAAGGCCATCGTCGTGCTCAAGGAGGGCATGGAGGCGACGGAAGACGAAATCCGCGACTTCGCCCGCGAACGCATCGCCGGCTACAAGGTGCCCAA
>JBKHIN010000402.1:0-2879 GCA_046538635.1 Alphaproteobacteria bacterium | reverse complement strand
GATAAAAACTCTTCCTCCGTTTGGACCGCCGGAGTCTCCTGCGCGCCGGACGGCGCGCGCCCCTCACCCGGACCGGCTATCGCCGGTCCGGCCTCTCCCGGGGGAGAGGCGGGACGTCGCCGCCGATCTGAGCCAAGGCGCGAAAGGTCCGCATGCTCGAACAGGGGCAGGGGCGCCTCTGCCTTCAGGGCACGGATCTCCCACAATGCCTGCCGCCGGTCCAGCCCCATGGAGCGGAAGGCGTCGGCCGCCGCCAGCCGTTCCAGCACCGCATCGGAGACATTCGCCTGTGCGCGCAAATCGCGCAGCGAGGTGAAATCGCGATGGCGCGCCAGCGCGATCAGCGCCGCGTCCGTCTCGCTCATGCCGTCGATCTGGCGCATGCCCAGCCGCAGGGCCGGGCGGCCCTTTTCCCGGTCCTCCAGCGTGCAGTCCCATTCGCTGCGGTTGACGTCCACGGGGCGCACCTCCACGCCGTGCTCGCGCGCGTCGCGCACGATCTGCGCGGGCGCGTAAAAGCCCATGGGCTGGGCGTTCAAAAGCCCGCAGGCGAACACTTCCGGGTAGTGACATTTCAGCCAGGAGGAGACATAGACCAGCTTGGCGAAGCTGGCCGAATGGCTTTCGGGAAAGCCGTATTCGCCGAAGCCCTCGATCTGGTCGAAACAGCGGGTGGCGAAGTCCCGTTCATAGCCGCGCTTTACCATCCGTTCAATGAACATGCCCCGCATGCGGTCGATCGTGCCTCTCCGGCGAAAGGTGGCCATGGCGTGGCGCAGCCGGTTGGCCTCGTCGGGCGTGAACTGCGCCGCGTCGATGGCGATGCGCATGGCCTGTTCCTGGAACAGGGGCACGCCCATGGTCTTGTGCAATATGCGTTTCAGTTCGTCCGGCGGCCCGTGCTCCGGCGCAGGCGAGGGGAAGTCGATTTTCTCCTCGCCGTTGCGCCGGCGCAGATAGGGATGCACCATGTCGCCCTGAATGGGACCCGGGCGGATGATCGCCACCTCGATGACGAGATCATAGAAATTGCGCGGCCGCAGGCGCGGCAGCATGTTCATCTGCGCCCGGCTTTCCACCTGGAAGACGCCCAGGGAATCCGCCTTGCACAGCATGTCGTACACGGAAGGGTCCTCGCCCGGCACCGTGGCGAGGGTGAGGCGCCGCCCGTAATGGCGCTCCAGCAGCTCGAAGCCCTTGCGGATGCAGGTGAGCATGCCCAGCCCCAGCACATCGACCTTCAGTATGCCGAGCGCATCGAGATCGTCCTTGTCCCACTCCACGAAGGTGCGGTCTTCCATGGCCGCATTGCCGATGGGCACCACCTCGCTCAGGGGCCGCCGGGTGAGCACGAAGCCGCCCACATGCTGGGAGAGATGGCGCGGGAAGCCCATCAGCTCATGGGCCAGTTCCAGCGTGCGGCGCAGATGGGCGTCGGCCGGGTCGAGCCCCGCCTCGCGCACGCGTTTTTCCTCGATACCGCCATGTCCGCCCCACACCGTGCCCGAGAGCGCGCCCGTGACGTCCTCGGTCAGCCCCATGGCCTTGCCCACATCGCGGATGGCGCTGCGCGCCCGGTAGCAGATCACCGTGGCGGCGATGCCCGCCCGGTCGCGGCCATAGCGCTCGTAAATATACTGGATCACCTCCTCGCGGCGTTCATGCTCGAAATCCACGTCGATGTCGGGCGGCTCGTTGCGTTCCGCACTGACGAAGCGCTCGAACAGCAGGTCGATCTCGTTGGGGTCCACCGCCGTGATGCCCAGGCAGAAGCAGACGGCGGAATTGGCCGCCGAGCCGCGCCCCTGGCACAGAATGCCCCGCTCGCGCGCAAAGCTGACGATATCCAGCACGGTGAGGAAATAGGGCGCATAGTCCAGCCGCGCGATCAGCTCCAGCTCATGTTCCAGGCTCTTGCGCACCTTGTCCGGCAGGCCGCGGGGGTAGCGCTCCTTCGCGCCTTGCCAGGTGACTTCCTCCAGATATTCCTGCGGCGTGCGGCCGGGGGGCGCGGGTTCTTCCGGGTACTCATATTTCAGTTCGTCGAGGCTGAAGGTGCAGGCCCTCACGATCTCCAGCGTGCGCCGGAGCGCGTCTTCATGGCCCCGGAACAGGCGCGCCATTTCCGCGCCGCTTTTCAGATGGCGTTCGGCGTTCGCGTTCAGCCGGCGGCCCGCCTCGTAAATCGTGCAGCCCTCGCGGATGCAGGTGAGCACGTCCTGCAGGGGGCGGCGTTCGGGCGCGTGGTAATGCACATCATTGGTGGCGATGAGCGGCGTGCCGCAGCGCCGCGCCGTGTGCGCCAGGCGGGCGAGGCGGGCCCGGTCGTCGCCCCGGTAGAGATGGTTGGCGGCGAGACAGGGCGGCGCGGGCAGGGCGCGCGCAATCTCCGTTAACTGAGTTTCAAACGCCGCATCCGGCCCGGCCTCGGGCGGCACCACGGCGAAGATCTGGCCCTCGGCGAGGGCATAGATGTCGTCGAGGAAAAGTTCGCATTGCCCCTTTTCGGCGCGCATCTGGCCCAGCGTCAAAAGGCGGCACAGGCGGCCGTATGCCTCCCGGTCGCGCGGCCAGCACAGCAGGGGCGGGCCGTCCTGCGGGTCCAGCCGGCAGCCGGCCACAAGCCGCAAGCCCGAGGCTTTGGCCGCGATATGGGCGCGCACCATGCCCGCCATGCTCGCCCGGTCGGTAACGGCGATGGCCTCCAGCCCCAGCGCCTTCGCACGCTCCACCAGCTCCGAGGCATGCGAGGCCCCGCGCAGAAAGCTGAAATTGGTGGCGATCTGAAGCTCGGCATAGGCGGTCATGCAGGGAGTATGTTCCCCTTTTGTTCGGGAGGCAAGGCGAGGGAGCCACACCGGCGGAGGAAATCTTCCCGG
>JBKHIN010000125.1:0-7789 GCA_046538635.1 Alphaproteobacteria bacterium | reverse complement strand
GCCGGTGGGCGGGCCGCGTGGCAGGCCCGCCTTGCCGGTGACCGGGCGGCGGAAACCTACCGGGACTACCCGCTGGCGGTCGGCGCCCTGGCCGTTGCGCTGGGCGCCTTCCTGGGCGCGGCCCTGCCCTCCTCACGGCGGGAGCGGGAATTGCTGGGCCCGACCGGCCGGGATCTGCGCGAAACGGCCGGCGCCTATGCCCGCGAGGCCGCGGAAGCCGCCGGTGACGTGGCGGAGAGAATGGCGGGCGCCGCCAAGAAGCGGGCAGAGCGTGAAGGCCTGACGCCCGAAGAGACCGAGGCCCGCGCCGCCGACGTCGCCGAACGTCTGCGCCGCACCGGCGAAGAGGCCGTCGAGGCGGGACGCGAGGAAGCCGAACGCAAACTTGGCGGCACGCAGCCGGGACGGACGGGCGTCTCGCGGCCATAGGCCCGGACGGCTTCCAGTTCCTCACACATTCCCGGCTTCCGGAAAAACCGGAGGCCGGGATACCGCCTCCGGTCAGCGGGGGCTCAAACCACCAATCAGGAAGCAGGAATGTTCCGCAAACCGATCATCGCCCTCGCCGCGGCAGCCGTTCTGGCATCGGCCGCTCTTGCACAGCCGCCGGATCTCCAACCCGACCGGGACATGACGGAGATGCGGCAGATGATGGACCGGGCCGGCAAGACCTCCGATCCCGGCGAACGCCGCGAACTCATGCGCAAGCACATGGAGAAAATGCACGAACGGATGCAGTCCATGCACGGCATGATGGGCGAACCCGAAAGCCGGGATGTACGCGAAGAGATCCGGGAAATGAGAAAGCGCCTGGACCTGATGCAGCTCATGCTGGAGCAGATGCTGCTGCAACAGCGGGCGATTATGGAGGATAGGGTTCCTGAGGAGGACGATCGCTAGGGCGGAGCGCAGGCAGCCCTCCGGCGTTAACTTTCGGAACAGGAGCGGACCGAATCAGCAACGAATCACTGACACCCTTATTTTCCGCTTTCGTTCACGCCCAAGATGTTGTGGCACGAGGCGCGTAAGCGCCTATGAGAAGTGAGGGGAGAGAAGCGAGAGGCAGAAGAGCGAGGGGAGTTTCTCTCGCTCCTCGCTCCTCTTGCCTCGCTTCTGAATTCAACAGGGCGCCTTTTCCACGTCTCCCGTGCATTTGGCGACCACCTCGAGCGGCTCCCGTTCTTTTTTCTTTGTACGGATTTTCTTCGCAATCAGCACCACGTCGCCCCATTCGGTATGGGCGACCAGACGCAGCGGCACCAGAAAGCCCCGTTCGCCGACGGGCGCCATCCACAGGTCCAGCGCGGGGATGGGCAGTTCGTCGAAATCCCGGCCGTCCTTCTTCTTGAAGCCCGCAATCCGCCGGTAAACCATCTTGCACCGGTAGGCCCTGCCTTCGTAGGTGGGTTTCCCCCAGGAGGGGCCGACGCGGAAATTGTCCCGGCTTTCAATGTATCTCAGCTCGAGATTGTAGCGCCGCACGGCATCGAAAATGGGGATCGTGCGGCCGCAGGGCTGTTCCTCGGTGGCCGTCGAACCCGCCACCAGATAGGCCCAGGCGCTGAGCGGATCGACGGTGTTCCATTTGAGCTTTTTGGGCACCGGACGCCGTTCGATCTTCTTCTCGTAGGACGGGTCGGAGTGGCTCAGGATGGGCCACGTATCGGGACGGTAGTCGATGGTGACGAACTGGTATTTCCCCTTCACCCCCTTGAATTCGGAATCGTAGAGGAGGGGTTTGACCACCCGGCCGTCCAGGACGCCGCGGGAGACGATCTCGTAGCGCGAGCGGAAGAAGGCGTCGGCCAGCCCGCCCGTGCGCAGCTTCGAGCGGGCTTCATAGGCATCGTCGGAAAATTCCGTGTGCAGTTCGGCGCCGCCCAGATTGAGGCCGCCGAAATTGAAGTCGTAGCGCACCAGCAGATGATCCACGACCTCGGCCTTTTCCGCCGCCGCCGTCTTCGGCGCCGGCTTTCCCTTTGCGGCCTTCTCCTCCGCGGCTGCAGCGGACAGGCCCAAACCGGCGGCCAGAACCATTCCCGATACGGTACGCAAGATCATTGCAGGCATGTCTCCCGTTTCCTGAAATCCGATGTCTCAACCCGGGACCCATATTGCCACGTGCGCGGCGCGGGAAAAGAGGCGATTGCAAGGCAGGACGTCCGATCCGGCGGGGCGTGAGGGCTTGACGCAAAGCCGCGGCGGCCTGTATATGCGCGCATCTCTACGGGAATGCGCGCCGCCCGCCGGGCCGGGGATGCCCGTCCGCCCCCCGCCCGTTGCGCCCTGCGGCCCCGAAGCGCAAACGGAACGCGAAGCGAGGATCACATCATGGCACGGCGCTGCGAGCTGACCGGAAAGGGCCCGATGACCGGCAACAATGTCAGTCACGCCCAGAACAAGACGCGGCGCAGATTCCTGCCCAATCTGTGCAACGTGACCCTCATGAGCGAGGCCCTGAACCGTTCGTGCCGGCTGCGCATCTCCGCGCATGCCCTGCGCACGGTGGACCATGTGGGCGGGCTGGACGCGTTCCTTCTGAGGGCGCGTGACGGGCAATTGTCGCCGCGCGCCCGGCGCCTGAAGCGGGAAGTGGCCCAGGCGCGCAGCACGGAAGCGCCGGAAGCGGAAGCCTCCGCCACCTGAAGCCGCGCGGCCGCCGCCGCGCGCCATTCGCGCCGCCGCCCCCGCGGCGCGGGCCACATTCATATGCCGGAACGGCCCGTATTATGCTAAGCCTCCAGAGGGGTTGGAGGTTCAGTGTCGTTGGGGGGCACGATGACGAAGTATGGTGAGGAGGATCTGGAGATCCTCAGTGACCCGGGCAACAGAACGCCCCTGCAGGGTATGCGCAGGCGTTCGCCGGTTGTTGCCTTTCTGACCGCCGTCCTGCGTCTGGTCGTGCCGGTTGCCTTCCTTCTGGGAACTTTCGTGCTTGCGCAGTATGCGCAGAATCATCCGGTCACGGTCTTCGACCGCTACCCCTCCGATCAGGCGGAGCGCAATCTGAGCGCCTGGCTTAACGCCGGGCATTTCGTGATTCCCCTGACCTTTTTCGTCATCCATCTGACCAACCGGGCCTACGGAGCGGGCATCGCCTTCGGCCAGGTGGTGGTCGCCTGGGCCATCCTGGCCGTGGGCACCGTGCACTTCCTGCCGGAGATCACCGGGCTTATATCCTGGTGGGAGACGCCGGAGCAGGCGCCGGCCTTCGCGGCTTCCCTGCTGGCCGGCCACCTGGTGGCGGTCATCGTTTTCGACATGACGAGAGGACCGAACTGGTGGAAGGCGCCGTTTTATGCAGGCCTCTTCGGTTCGGCGGTTTATGTGGGACTGTCCTGGGCGCTGATGCCCGCAGCATCCTCTGTGGCGCCGGCGGCCGAGGCCGCGATCAATTTCGCAATGGCGATATTGCTGCTGTTGCCCTACTGGATCCTGCGCCCGCTCATTCGCCCGCTGCCGGGCTATGGCGGCGCGTGAACCGGCAGAAGCCGGATTGCGGCGCGGGCCCGCGGAGTGATAGAGCAAGAGCATGCTCGACAAACTGAAATCGTGGCTTGCGGGCCCCGGCGCTTCCGACTCCTCCGGGGAGGAGGATGATTCCACCGCACGCCTCGCCCTTGCCGCCCTGCTGGTGGAGGCGGCGCTGATGGACGGCGACTTCACGCAAGAGGAACGCGCGGCGGTGACCGCCCTGCTTCAGCGCCGCTTCGATCTCGGCGAGACGGATTGCGGCCGGCTGGTCGCCCGGGCGGAGGCGGCCCAGGCCGAATCGGCGCAACTCTACCAGTTCACCCGTACACTGAACGACGAACTGAACCACGCCGAGAAGATCCGTGTCGTTGAAATGTTGTGGAGCGTGGCTTACGCCGACGGGACGCTGGACCCATATGAGGATTTGCTGATCCGCCGGACCGCCGGCCTGCTCCACGTCACCGACCGCGAGCGCGGCGATGCCCGGAAGCGGGCGCTGGCCCCAGGGGAGAGCGGGGAAGGCGGGATCGGCGGGGACGAAACCTCAACTTGACTTTTCGGCCGCACATGAAATGAAACATTGTTTCAGTTCGGCGGCCGCGGCGGCCGCGCGAGGGAGAAGGGAATGACCTACGTCGTCACGGATGCGTGCATCAGGTGCAAGTTCATGGATTGCGTGGAAGTCTGTCCGGTGGACTGTTTCTACGAGGGTGAGAACATGCTCGTTATCCATCCCGATGAATGCATCGACTGCGGCGTCTGTGAACCGGAATGCCCCGTGGAGGCCATCAAGCCGGACACCGAGGACGACCTGGAGAACTGGCTGGAGCTGAACCGGAAATATTCCGAGGACTGGCCCAACATCACCGTCAAGGGGACGCCGCCGCCCGACGGCACGGAATTCGAGAACGAGACGGACAAGCTGGAAAAATATTTCAGCCCCAATCCGGGCCAGGGCTCCTGAAGTCACGCCGTTTTGCCCCCGGCCGCAAGCGCGGGGCAGGCCGGTTCCGGAAACGGGACGGGCGGCGCGGCCCCTGGCCCGGTATGGTATGGGCGGCCCCGCTTGCAAAGCGCCCTCGTATCATGCAAGGAATAGCCGGGAAGGCGGCCCCGCGAGGGGGCCGGTTGCCGGAATTTTTGGCTCGCGCCGCAAGACGCGGGACGGGAAGGTCGTCCTGCGGAAAAGCCTTCGCAATTTCGTAATATTATGCTATATAAGTTGTGCTTCGTGATACGCGAAGCGCTTCGGCCTGCATTGATCCCCCCTCAAATGCGGGCCGGCCGGTCGTTTGTGGTCTGCCCAGAAGCAAAAATCGGCAGCCGTCCGGACGGCCGGTACCGGCGGAGGTTCCGGAAAGGGTAGAGGTCGATTCGTTGCCCAGAGCGGCGGCCGTTCGGTGCGGTTGAACGCTGCGGCGGGAAGCGGATCGGGGCCCCGCAATCGACGGCCGGCCGTGCCGGTTCAGGCACGGCAATTGCCTGCGGGGACTCATCCGGAGGGTGGTTTTGGTGGCTAGACAAGGTGATCGGCCCCGGGGCACGGCCCCCGGAACCGAGGAAAGAGTGAAACATGACGAAGAAGCTTAATGCGGTGAAGACATACGATTTCGAGAAGGATGATTTCGTAGTTTATCCGGCCCATGGCGTCGGCCACATCGTCGCTATCGAGGAACAGGAAGTGGCCGGCATGCGAATGGAGCTGTTCGTCATCACCTTCGAGAAGGACAAGATGACCCTGCGGGTCCCCACCGCGAAGGCGAAGTCGGTGGGCATGCGGCGCCTGTCCTCGCCCGGAATCGTGCGCAATGCGCTGGACACGCTGAAAGGGCGCGCGCGCGTCAAGCGCACCATGTGGAGCCGCCGGGCCCAGGAATACGAGGCCAAGATCAATTCGGGCGACCTCATCTCGATCGCCGAGGTCGTGCGCGACCTGCATCGCGGTGACGGCCAGCCGGAACAGTCCTACAGCGAGCGCCAGCTCTACGAAGCGGCGCTGGACCGCATGGCGCGCGAAGTCGCGGTCGTCGAGCAGATCGACGAGGATTCCGCGGTCAGGCGGCTGGAAGCGGCCCTGCAGAAGGTGGCGGCCTGACCGGCAAGGTCCGGCCGGCTTGGCGGCATCGCATTCGACATTGCAGTGATGCGCCCGCCCTTCGGGGCGGGCGTTTTTGTCGCAGGCCCCGCTGCGCGGCCGCCCATGCCCGCAACCCGGTGATCCGCCCGATGATCCGAAAGCCTTTCTTTTTCGTATTCCCTTACGAAAGACCGGACGCAGGAGAGGGGCACGGGAGACCCGGATGGCGCATATCGACACGCCGGAAACGCAAAAGGCCAACAGGCGCTTCATCAAGCGCGCCATGCGCGTGCCCCTGCTGGACCAGGAACGCGAACTGGAGCTTGCCCAGGCCTGGAAGAAGCGCGGCGATGAGTCGGCGCTGCACGAACTGACGCAGGCCTATATGCGGCTGGTGATCTCCATGGCGGCCCGGTTCCGCAATTACGGCCTGCCCATGGGCGACCTCATTCAGGAAGGCAATATCGGGCTGATGCAGGCGGCCGCCCGGTTCGACCCCGATCGCGACGTGCGTTTTTCGACCTATGCGAGCTGGTGGATCCGCTCCTCCATGCAGGATTACATCCTGCGCAACTGGTCCATCGTGCGCACGGGCACGACGGCGGCGCAAAAGTCGCTGTTCTTCAATCTGCGCCGGCTGCGGGCGCTCATCGACAGCGGGACGGAGGCACAGCTTTCGCCGGGCGGCCGGCGGCAGATCGCCGAGCAGCTCGGGGTGCCGGAAAAGGACGTGGAATCGATGGAGGCCCGCCTGGCCGCCGCCGACCGTTCGCTCAACGCCGCCTTCACCGAGGAGGGCGGCGGCGAATGGCAGGACCTGCTGGCCGACGAACGCGCCGTGCCCGAGGAAGAGGTGATGTCGGCGCGCGACAATGAACGGCGTTCGCACTGGATCAACCAGGCGCTGGAGCATCTCAACGAGCGCGAATTGACGATCATCCGTGAGCGGAGGCTGCAGGACGAAAGCGTGACGCTGGAAACGCTGGGCCGTCGCCTGGGCATTTCCAAGGAGCGCGTGCGCCAGATCGAGCACCAGGCGCTGAAGAAGCTGAAGAAAGCGCTCTTGAGCCAGCACCGGGACCCGGTGGAAGCGGGATTGCTGGAAGCGGATTGAGAAGCGAGGGCAGAGAAGCGAGAGAATCATTCACTTACTGCTGTTCTCCTCGCTTCTCTCTCCTCGCTTTTCTCCGGCCATTCAAGTTGCTCCGGGTGGGTGGCCTCGATCAGGGGACCGTTGTAGCGTTCGAGCCGGCCGCGGACCCGCACGCGCCTGCCCTCTTTATTCTCCCAGAAATTTTCCGGAAAGCGGCGTCCCGCGCGCGGGCTGACGCTGATGGTGAAATCCGTGCGCCAGTCATCGCCGAAATTGACGTAGGTCCGGCCGCGCACCTGCGCGATGCTCCGGATACGGCCTTCCACGATCTGCCAGGAGCCGGTGTGCCTTCCCGCCTCTTCCGCCCGGCGCACGGAAAAGAGGCGCAGCCGCCAGAGGCCCCGCCGCCGCGCCCGCGCTTGCGCCTCGAGGCGCAGCAGTTCGGCGGCACACTGACGGGTATCGGCCTCGCTCTCGACGCGGGCCAGGCCCGCGCGCACGAGTTCCGCCTGAATCCAGGTATGAGAGCCATCCGTTTCGGTAAGGAAAATCTGCGCCCGGATGCGGCCATACCGGTCCGGCGGGGCGCCATGGGCCAGCACGAGGTCGCGCCCGGTGACCAGTTCGGCAAGCCGTTCGCGGGCGCGGGCGGCGAGCCGTTTTACGGGCGCGATGGACGGGCGCCCGCGCCAGCGTTGCCGGGGCACGCCGAGCGGCGACAGGCGCGCTTCCCGCCCGCCGGAGAGCCGGAGCACGCCGCCGTCACGAATTTCCGCGGCGCGAACCGTCTCCGTCGCCCTTTCCGGGGGTTCCGGGGCGCAGGCCGGCGCCTTCGACGCCCCAAAAAGCAGCGGAAGGCAGCACAGGAGGTAAAGGCGGCGCATGGAACATTCCCGCTCGCTTGATGGCCTTGGCCGCTTCGCCGTCGTCCTTCGGGGCGGTGTCTTTCGGCGCGGCTTGCGGGGGCGGGCGATCCGGCGCTCTTGCCGCCATCCAGTTGGGCACGGGAATGGGCATGCCCCAGCCGAGCACGAAGATGCCTTCGCCGCCGCCCTCCTCCGCACAGGTCTGGACACGGGCCGGGCCGTCCCCGGCGGCCTCTTCGGCGGCCGGCGGCTGCGGGCGGCTTTGGGCCTCCCCCGTGC
>JBKHIN010000124.1:0-7799 GCA_046538635.1 Alphaproteobacteria bacterium | reverse complement strand
GGCGTGGACCGCCGCCCGCGCGGCGCCGCCCGCGCCGAGGATGACCGCCGCGCCCGCATCCCCCTGCCAGGAGGGCGCGGCCGCCTTCAGATGCTGCAAAAACCCGTAAGCATCCGTATTGCCGCCCCGGAGCGCGCCGCCGGACGTGACGGACACCGTGTTGACGGCGCCGATCGCCCGGGCCGCCTCGTCCAGTTCCGCCATCAGGGGCAGCGCCGCTTCCTTGTGGGGCACGGTGAGATTGACTCCGGAAACGCCCAGCGGCGCCAGTGCGTGCAGCGCCGTCTTCAGGTTTTCCGGGCGGACGGCGAAGGGCACATAGGCGCCGTCGATGCCCATGACCTCAAGCCAGTGGCCGTGCAGGCGCGGCGACAGGGAATGGGCGACGGGCCAGCCCATGACCCCGGCAACTTTCGCCGCGCCGGACGGAATCATGACGGCACCACCCCGTGACGGCGCAGGATGTCGAGCAGCGGCAGCATGGGCAGGCCCAGAATGGAGAAGTAATCGCCGTCGATCCGGGAGAAGAGCTGCACGCCCTCCTCCTCCAGGAAATAGGCGCCGACGCTCGCCAGCACCGCCTCGCCATTGCGGGCCAGGTAGGACTCCAGGAACTCATCGGAGAAAGGACGCATGGTCAGTTTGCTGACGGCCACATGCCGCCAGATGGGCGCGCCCTCGCGGGCGAGCACGGCGGCGGTGAGCAATTCATGGGTCTTGCCGCGCAACCGGCGTAAATGGGCGCGCGCGCCCGCGATGTCTTCGGGCTTCTGAAAAAGTTCGCCGTCGAGCACAAGCACCTGATCGGCGCCGAGGGTGAAGGCCTGGGCCTCGCCACGGGAAATCTGCACGGCTTTCAGTTCGGCGAGCAGGTCGGCCACATGCCGGGGCGCGGCCTCTTCGGCGCGCAGGGAGGCGATCACGCCCGCCTCGTCGACGCCGGCCGGCCGGACGCGGAAGGGCACGCCCGCCTGTTCCAGAAGCCGGCGGCGCACGGCGCTTGCGGAAGCCAGGACCAGGGGCGGGCTCACGGCGCCGGTGTCCGCTGCTGAAAAAGATTGAGGATGGCCGCCGCCGTCTCCTCGATGGAGCGGCGGGTGACGTCGATTACCGGCCAGCCATGCCGGTTGAAATAGCGCCGCGCCCAGATGATCTCCTCGCGCACGGCATCCAGATCCACATAGCCGGTATGGGTTTCCTCATTGAGGGAAAGAAGCCGGTTGCGCCGGATCTGCACCAGCCGGTCCGGACTGACGGTGAGGCCGATGATCAGCGGTCCGTGCAGTTCCCCGATGCGCTCGGGCGGCGGCACGCCGGGCACGACCGGAATATTGGCCGCCTTGATGCCCCGGTTGGCGAGATAGATGCAGGTGGGCGTCTTGGAGGTCCGGCTGACGCCCAGCAGGATGACGTCCGACTGGTGGATGTCCTCGATATTCTGGCCGTCATCATGGGCCATGGTGAAATTGAGGGCCTCGATGCGATGGAAATAGCCGGCATTCATCTCGTGCTGGCCGCCGGGCTTGCGCGTCAGCCCGGTGCCCAGATAGGCCTCCAGCATGCCCAGAACCGTGTCCAGAATGGGAATACAGGGCACGTTCATGGACTGGCAACGCTGCTCCAGAACGTCGCGCAAGCCGGGATTCATGAGCGTGAACATGACCACGCCGGGCGCCTGCTCGATGCGCTCCAGCGCTTCTTCCATCTGCTTTTCCGAACGGACCAGCGCATAGACGTGCTCCAGCGCCCGCACGCCCTCGAACTGGGCGCAGGCGGCCTTGGCCACGGAACTGAGGGTTTCGCCCGTGGCATCGGACACCAGATGCAGATGGAAATAGGTGACGGGTTTGGCGGCGCGCGTCATGGCTTACCCGAAAGGCTCGGAAACGGTCCGGCAGGCCAGGCGGTAATCGGCATTCAAACCATCGCGGCCTGAACTTTGTCCACCTTTTACCGGATTCCGGCACAGAATTGACAGGATGTTGACGGCAGAAGATTGCGCCTGTGAATCGCGGGCACACAACACCACCATGAAAGCGCTCCCGTGGTTATCCGGTTAATCCCCGTTATTAGATCCGGCGTTGCGCGCCGGGTTTCACCGCTTGTTCCCATATCAACAGGGGATGTGGGATTCGCAAGCCCGCCGCCTGCGCTGCCGTGAAGCATGGAGATCGTTCGCCGGATAAGATTTGATCCCCGCAGTTCGGGGGGAGCCACCACCTCATCCACCTTTATTCTTTCAGACAGCACGGCCCGGACGGCACACATGACACAAGGCGCAAACGGCAAAAGGCTCTTGAAGGTTCTGGAAGGTGCGGTGGCGGCACCGCCCCCGATCTGGCTGATGCGCCAGGCGGGACGCTATTTGCCCGAATACCGGGAGACACGAAGCCGTGCCCGGGATTTTCTCGATCTTTGCGACCGGCCCGATCTGGCGGCCGAAGTTACCCTGCAGCCCTTGCGGCGCTTTGCGCTGGATGCGGCCATCGTGTTCGCGGACATTCTGCTCCTTCCCCGGGCGCTGGGGCAGCATGTGGAATTCCGGGAAGGCGAAGGTCCGGTGCTGGAGGCCATCGCAAGACCTGAAGAGATCGCGAGCTTGAGCGCGGAACATCTGCACGGGCGAATGGCGCCGGTTTACGAAACGCTGGGACGGGTGAAGGCACGGCTTGAGCCTCATATCGCCCTGCTGGGTTTTGCGGGAGCGCCTTTTACGGTCGCTACCTACATGATCGAAGGCCGGGGCCCCGGTGCCGTGCCCAGGGCACGCCTGTTTGCCTATGAGCAGCCGGAAGCCTTCGCGCGCCTCATCGATCTCCTGACCGAAAGCACGATCGGCTATCTGCGGCGGCAGATCGATGCAGGCGCCGATGCGCTGCAACTGTTCGACAGCTGGGCGGGCGGATTGCCGGACGAAGCCTTCGATGCCTGGTGCGTGGAGCCGGCGCGCCGCATCGTGGCGGCACTCAAGGAAAGCCATCCGGCGGCGCCGGTGATCGGCTTTCCGCGCGGCGCCGGCGCGGCCTGCGAGCGCTATTTCCGCAAGACGGGCGTGGCCGCCCTGAGCCTTGACACGGGCATGGACCTGGAATTCGCGCGGGAGCGGCTGCAGAACATCGGGCCGGTGCAGGGCAATCTGGATCCGCTGGCCCTGGTGGCCGGTGGCGAGGCGCTGGAACGGGCGGTGCGCACACGGCTCGCTCTCCTCGGGGACGGGCCCTATATCTTCAATCTCGGGCACGGCATCGTGCCGCAAACGCCGCCGGAGCATGTAGCGGCGCTCTGCCGGCTGGTGAAGGGTATGGGGGAAGGCAATGAACCGGAGCACGTCCGGCCGGGATAAACCGCGCATCGCCGTTGTGCTCACCAATCTGGGCGGGCCCGACTCGCCCGGGGCCGTTCAGCCGTTCCTGTTCAATCTGTTCAACGATCCCGCGATTGTCGGCTTGCCCGGCATGGTCCGCACGCCGCTTGCCCGCCTGATCGCGCGCCGCCGTGCGCCCACCGCCCGGGACATCTATGCCCGAATGGACGGCCGTTCGCCCATCGTGCCGCTGACCGAGCGCCAGGCCGCGGCGCTGGAGAAGGCGCTTGCGGAAGACGATGGCGGAGAGATGCGGGTGTTCATCGCCATGCGCTACTGGCATCCGCGGGCGGAAGAGACGGTGCGGGCGGTGACGGAATTCGCGCCCCATGCCGTGGTGCTGCTGCCGCTTTATCCCCAGTTCTCGACCACGACGACGGCCTCGTCCTCGCAGGAATGGAAACGGGAATCGCAACGCGCCGGGCTGACCGCGCCGCTTTCGGAAATCTGCTGCTATCCGCTGGAGAATCATTTCCTGGACGCCCATGTGCGCCTGCTCAAGGAAGCGCTGGGCAAACGTGGCGCGGAACCGGCACGGGTGCTGTTTTCCGCCCACGGACTCCCGGAAAGGACGGTGACGCGCCGCGGCGACCCCTATCCCTGGCAGGTGGAACAGGGCTGTGCGGCCATCGCCGGACGGCTGGGGCTCGAGGACTGGGCGGTGTGCTATCAGAGCCGCGTCGGGCCCCTGAAATGGATCGGTCCTTCGACGGAGGAGGAAATCCGCCGGGCGGGACAGGAGGGCAAGGGCGTGGTGCTGACGCCCGTCGCTTTCGTGTCCGAACATTCCGAAACGCTGGTGGAACTCGACATCGAGTACCGGCATCTGGCGGAGGCATCGGGCGTGCCCTGGTACGTGCGGGTCCCGGCGCTGGGAGAGTCGCCCGAATTCATTGCCGGGCTGGCGGCGCTGGTCAGGCGGGCGCTGAATACGCCGGGCGGCATGCTTTCCCATGAGGGCGGACGCATCTGCCCTGCGGAGGCGCGGGGCTGTCCGAATTTCCGGAAAGGCGCGGGGACGGAAACCGGATTGAAAAAGAGGGGAACGGGGGCATGAGCGAATTTCTGATCACATCCTATCCGTGGATCAAATCGCTGCATCTGATCTTCATAATCGCCTGGATGGCCGCCCTGCTCTACCTGCCGCGGCTGTTCGTCTACCATACGAAAGCAGAGCCCGGCTCGGAGCTTTCCGAAACGCTGAAGGTGATGGAAGGCAATCTTCTGAGGATCATCATGACGCCCGCGATGATCGCGAGCTGGATTTTCGGAATCGCGCTGATTTTCCCCATCGGAGCCCTGTCCGAGGGCTGGTTCCATGCCAAGCTCCTGCTGGTCATCGTCCTGTCGGGACTGCACGGTTATCTTGCCGCCTGCCGCAAGGCGTTCGCCGAGGACCGCAATCGGCGCAGCGAACGGTTCTTCCGGATCTTGAACGAAGGGCCCACCGTGATCATGATTGCAGTGGTCGTTCTGGTGGTTGTGAAGCCGTTCTGACCGGGGGGTTGCGGTGTTTCCGGAAAATACTTGACATTTAACGGTCTTTTGTGTGTGTGCTATTCAAGATGCAAGTGAGCGCCTGAAAAGCCGGTGTTACCCGGCGGCCGGCTCCCGAACCGGATCGGCGCAATTCCCCACCAAGGCTTAGTGAAACTCACCAGGCTGTGTTTAATCTTCAGGCCATACCGGACCGGAATATCCACCGGTATGGGTGATGAGCAAAAGGCCCGCTTAATCCATGACGCTTCAGCAGTTGAAGCTGCAAGAACTCAAATCCAAGTCCCCGACCGACCTGCTTGAATTCGCCGAGGAGCTCGAGGTGGAAAACGCCTCGGCCATGCGCAAGCAGGACATGATGTTCGCGATCCTCAAGCAGCTGGCGGAACGCGACGTCGAAATCAGCGGCGGAGGCGTGCTGGAGGTACTCCAGGACGGCTTCGGTTTCCTGCGTTCGCCGGAGTCCAACTATCTGCCGGGTCCCGACGACATCTATGTGAGCCCCAGCCAGATCCGGCGCTTTTCCCTGCGCACGGGCGATACGGTGGAGGGGCTGATCCGCTCTCCCAAGGACGGGGAGCGCTATTTCGCGCTGCTCAAGGTCAATTCGATCAATTTCGAGGATCCGGAGAAAACCCGCCACAAGGTCCATTTCGACAATCTTACGCCGCTCTATCCGGACGAACGTCTGCATATGGAGATCACGGGCAGCGACAAGAAAGATCTGAGCTCCCGCGTGATCGACCTGGTGGCGCCGCTGGGCAAGGGCCAGCGTGGCCTGATCGTGGCCCAGCCGCGCACGGGTAAGACGGTCTTAATGCAGAATATCGCTAGATCGATCACCACGAACCATCCGGAGTGCTATCTGATCGTGCTTTTGATCGACGAGCGCCCGGAAGAAGTCACCGATATGCAGCGTTCCGTGGACGGTGAGGTCATCAGTTCCACGTTCGACGAACCGGCCACCCGGCACGTTCAGGTGGCCGAGATGGTGATCGAAAAAGCCAAGCGGCTGACGGAACATCACCGTGATGTCGTAATTTTGCTGGATTCCATTACGAGGCTCGGCCGTGCGTACAACACCGTGGTGCCTTCGTCGGGCAAGGTGCTTACGGGCGGTGTGGACGCCAATGCCCTGCAAAGGCCGAAACGGTTCTTCGGCGCGGCGCGGAACATCGAGGAAGGGGGCTCGTTGACGATCATCGCCACGGCCTTGATCGATACGGGAAGCCGGATGGACGAAGTCATTTTCGAGGAGTTCAAGGGGACGGGTAACTCGGAAATCGTGCTGGACCGCAAGGTGGCCGACAAGCGGGTGTTCCCCTCGATCGACATCATGCGTTCCGGGACACGGAAGGAAGAATTGCTCGTGCCCAGGCAGGATCTTCAGAAAATGTATGTGCTGCGGCGTATCCTCAACCCGATGGGAACCGTCGACGCGATCGAGTTTCTGCTCGACAAGTTGAAGCAAACCAAGACCAATGAAGAGTTTTTTGCTTCGATGAACACCTGACGTCCATCAGAGGGTCATCCGTAATGTCCAAACTGACGGTAGGTTGGGAAGAGTGGCTGTCTCTTCCCGATCTCGGCATCCCCGGCATTCGCGCCAAGATCGACACGGGCGCAAAGGTATCGTCGCTGCACGCGGATGCTATCGAACGCTATGGACGTGACCGGCGGCGGATCCGTTTTCTGGTCCACCCGATCCCCGAGCGCAAGGATCTGACGGTGGCATGCTCCGCACTTCTGGTGGACCAGCGGGAGGTGACGAGCACCACCGGCGAGACCGAGCTGCGCTATATCATCGAGTCGACATTGCGTCTGGGGGACAAGGAGTGGCCGATTGAAATTTCCCTCACCAACCGGGAGAACGCACAGCACCGCATGCTGCTGGGCCGGCAGGCCTTGCAGGAAAATGTGGTGGTCGATCCGTTTCAGGCCTTCGTGCAGGGCGAGATCTCGCTGAAAGTCTATGACGAGCTGAACCCGCCCGACCCCCATCCGCGAAAGCTTCATATCGGCATCCTGACGCGGGAACCGGACAACTACTCCAGCCGCCGGCTGGTGGAGGCGGCCGAATCGCGCGGGCACCAGGTGGACGTGATCGATACCGCCCGCTGCGTCATGAACATTTCATCCGGCAATCCCGAAGTGCGCTATGACGGCGAGATCCTGCCCCGCTATGACGCGGTGATCCCCCGCGTCGGCGCGTCGATCACCTTTTACGGCATGGCGGTGGTGCGCCAGTTCGAGATGATGGGCGTTTACTGCCTCAATCCCAGCCATGCCATCGGGCAATCGCGGGACAAGCTGTTCGCCCATCAGCTGTTCGCCCGCAACGACATCGGCATGCCCGTGACCGGGTTCGCCAAGAGCCCGAAAGATACGGACGAACTGCTCAAGATCGTGGGCGGCGCGCCCATCGTCCTCAAACTGCTGGAGGGCACCCAGGGACGCGGCGTGGTGCTGGCCGAAACCAAGAAGGCGGCCGAATCCGTCATCGACGCGTTCAAGAGCCTGAATGCCAACATCCTGGTGCAGCAATATGTGAAGGAGGCGCAGGGCGCCGACATCCGCGCGCTGGTCATCGGCAACAAGGTGGTCGCGGCCATGATGCGCGAGTCCGACACGGAGGATTTCCGCAGCAATCTGCACCGGGGCGGCAAGGCGAGCGCCGTCAAGATCTCCAAGATCGAGCGCCAGACGGCGGTGCGCGCCGCGAAAGTGCTCAATCTCCGGGTGGCGGGTGTGGACATGCTGCGGGGCGAGGACGGCCCCAAGGTCCTGGAAGTGAATTCCTCGCCGGGGCTGGAAGGGATCGAGCGGATCTCGAGCCTCGATATCGCGGGCAAGATGATCGAATATCTGGAAAAACACGCCCGCACCAACATCTACCAGCTTCGCCGGAACGGCGGCCCGCCGCAGTTGCTCTCGGCGT
>JBKHIN010000401.1:0-2943 GCA_046538635.1 Alphaproteobacteria bacterium | reverse complement strand
GCTGAGGGCCACGTGACGGGGTGCGCCCGACGTCCGGTCGCCTCCGGCACACGAATGCCTTATCTTCCCCGGCCATCGACGTACCGCCTCGGCGCCGACGGAGGCCACCATGACCGGACGACCCCTGACGGCACTCGCGCTCGCGGGCTGCCTGATCGCCAGCCTGGCGCCCGGCGCCGGTCTTGCCGCGGCGCTCGAACGGGCCGGCGGCTGGGGCTATATCGCCACGGGCCCCGCGCGGGCGGGGCGCGAATATGATTTCGTCTCCCGCTTCTTCGCTCCGCAAAAGGGCATTCTGGAGGACCCCGTCACCGGCTCGGCCCATTGCATGCTCGCGCCCTACTGGTCGCGGCGGCTGGGCAAGGATGCGGTCACCGGCTTCCAGGCCTCGGCGCGGGGCGGCCTTGTGCGCTGCCGCTATGACGCGAAGACGGCCCCGGAACGGGTGACGCTATCGGGATCGTGCGTCCTTTATCTCCGTGGGCGGATTTTCCTCTGAGCGCCGCCGCCTCCCCTGGCTCACCGCGATGCCCGCGAGAATCAGCGCCAGTCCGGCAAGGGCGTTGGGGCCGGGCCGTTCGCCCAGCACCAGCGCGCCCAGAATGACGGCGCACACCGGCGTCAGATAGTTCACCTGCGCCGTGAAGGAGGGCCCCGCCGAACGGATCAGGGAGATGTAGACCCAGGCGGCCAGCGCCGTGGGGAAGAGGGCGAGAAAGGTGATTCCGCCCAGGCTGCGCGCGGAAGGATCGACCGTCCACGGACGGTCCAGCGCCAGCGCCACCGGCACCGAAACCAGCGCCGCGCACAGGCAGATGGCCGTGGCCGCGCCCAGCACCGGCGTAGCGGGCATGCGCTTGGTCAGGATCGTGTTGGCCGCATAGCAGAACGCCCCGCCCAGCACCGCGACCTGGTGGACAAGGCTCTCCTCCGCCACCAGCCCCAGCGCGGCGGGGCCCAGCAGCACCGCGAGCCCGGCGAATCCGGCGAGAAAGCCCGCCAGCTTGCGCCCCGTGACCGCTTCGCCCGGCACGAAGGCAGCCGCCAGCGCCAGCGTCATCAGCGGCATGGTGCCCACCAGAATGCCGGAGAGGCCGGACTCGATGCCGGTCTGCCCCCAGGCGATCAGGGTGAAGGGCGCGAGATTGCCGATCACCCCGATGGCGGCGAAATATTTCCACCTCAGGCTGATCGTTCCGTCCGCGTTGAAGATGCCCGGCACGTCATGGCCGCGCCAGCGCGCCAGCATGAAGAGCAGGGCCACGGCCAGCCACATGCGCGCCGCCACGACCGTTGCCGGAGGTACGGTCTCGATAGCGAATTCGATGAAGACGAAGGACCCCCCGAACAGCAGCGCCAGCAATATCAGCAGACCCCAGTCCCCGGGCGTGTGCCGGAGGGCCATGCTCACAGAACCTCTTCGAGGGTTTCCATGAGAAAGCCGGTTTCTTCTTCCGTGTTGTAGAGATGGGGCGTCACGCGCATGGATTTTCCGCGCAGGCTGACATGAATGTTCCGCTCGGTGAGCCGCTTGATCAGCTTCGGCGGCATGCCGTGCGGAAAGTCGATGCCCAGATAATGGCCCGCGCGCAACCCTTCCGGCAGGCAGGACAGGCCCAGCGCCGCTGCCCGTTCGGCGATGGCGCCATTCATGGCGGTGAGCGTTTCGGCGATGTTTTCCACCTCCCAGCGCAACAGGCGGTCCAGCGACGCTTCGGCGATGGGCAGCAATTGAAACTGCGCCTTCTCGCCCATGTCGAAACGCCGCGCGCCGGGCGCGTATTCATGGCGGGGATCGACCAGCCGGGCGAAATTCTCCGCACGCGCACGGTTCATCCAGGAATACTCGATCGGGTCGCCCTCCTGCCGGTGCGGGGCGGCATAGAGAAAGCTCAGCGCATAGGGCCCCAGCAGCCACTTGTAGGCGGCGGCCGCCACGAAATCCGGCTTCACCTTGCGCACGTCGAACGGCCAGGCGCCCGCCGATTGCGTCAGGTCCAGCACCAGCGCCGCGCCGAAGGCCCGCAGCTTCTTGCCCACGGCGACCAGATCCACAAGCCCGCCGTCGGTCCAGTGACAGTGGGGCAGGGCGGCGACGGCCGTCCGCTCGGAGATGGCGTCGAGAATCGGCGCCGTCCAGCCCGTATTGGATCCGGGCTTCGGCCGGCGGATCGTCTTCAGCCGGGCGCCCTTTTTGAGCGCCAGTTCGCGCCAGACATGCACGTTGGACGGAAACTGATCCTCGAGAATCAGGATTTCCTGGTCCTTCTCCACCGCCACGTTGTGCGCCGCCACGGCCAGCCCGTAGCTGGCCGAGGGCACAATGGCGATATCGTCCGTTTCCGCCCGGATGATCTGGGCGAACAGCTCCCGCACGCGCTCGACCGGTTCGAAAAAATCCTTGGGCTGAATTTCCCACGGCTGCTGCTTCAGGCGCACCGCTTCCTCGCCTGCGCGCGCGGAGTCGCGGGGCAGGGGGCCCATATAGGCGCAGTTCAGATAGACCACGTCGTCAGGCAAATCGAACAGTTGCCGCTGGCAGGGCAGAAGCATGGAACATCCCCTTTCCGCATCGCATGTGGGCGGGCCGTTCTTTTAACGAATTGCGCGCAGCTTGTCAGTAATCAGTAATCAGGGGTCGGGAATCAGAAAGTATATGTCGGGGCGCGCCTGCTGCGTTACGCCGCATGAGGCGTGTGGCACGGCCTTCCAGCGCGCAGCTTCTGATTACCGATCCCTGATCCCTGACCTCTGAATCATTGACGCAGTGCAGCATCGGGCCTATAGGGAGGGCGGGCCACGCTCCCCCAACGGAGCGCGGCTATTCTGGAAGGAATAGCACCATGACAACCGATCCCCGTCCGGCCCGTCCGGACGCGCGGCCCCGGCGGCCGCATTTTTCGTCCGGCCCCACGGCCAAGCGCCCGGGCTGGAGCCCCGCCT
>JBKHIN010000400.1:0-2948 GCA_046538635.1 Alphaproteobacteria bacterium | reverse complement strand
GTCCTGCCCCCGTTCGCAGGACGACAACAAGCGCAACTACTCCCACAAGCACAAGAGGCCCGAATTTCAGCACTTGAAGGGAGCGCGGCAAACGGATGAACCCGCGCATGAGGGCAAGCGAAAGAACCAGCGCAATGCCCAGCACCAGCAATGCCATTCCCGTGTGAAACAGCATGGAGCAGAGGGCGAAGCTGCCCGCCAGAACGGCGTCCCGGATGTGACGCCGCTTACGCCAGTAGAGAAGTTGACGGCACGCCAGCAAAAGGAAAATAACGACGAACGCCTCGCGCATGGTGATCGCCGCATAGAGCGCCAGGCTGGGCCACAGGGCGGCCACCCAGCCCGCGAACATGCCTTCGCGGTGCGAGAACAGCAACCGCGCAATGTCGTAGGTCAGGTAGACGATCGCTACGCCCAGAGCGACATTGAGCGACTGCATGATCAGTTCATTGGGGCCGGTGGCGAGGAACAGGAAGGAGATGAGGCTGGGATACATATAGGCCCCGGTCGTGAAATGGTCGACCGCGCCGCCCAGCCCCCTCAGCGATCCCGACAGCGCCCAATCCTGAAACGCAAGGGCGTCAAACTGTGAATCCGGCAGGGGGGCGACATAATGGTGGAGAAGCGCGAGCCCGGCGCGGAACGCCAGGGCCGCAATGAGAAGCGCCATCAGGTCAGGCTTGCGCCGGCACGCCGCCAGAATCCACAGCAACACGCCCGCGAAAACGCACCAGCCGAATATCGCCGAACCTGCTTGCACTCCTGCCCCATCCCGACGCCGCAACCGGGCGGCCACGCCCGATTACCGGAAAATCCCTTGAAAGGCTGTTGCTGCCTGTTGGTTGTTGGACTACTTATCTTTCCCGTACGCGGGAACGTCAAGAACGGGGGTGGTGAAAACCGTGAGTACCGACGGGAAGGGATCGCCCCCCATCCGCTCCCTTGCGCTGATCTCCAATAGCGCGTTTTCTCTTGTCAACTTCCGCGGGCCGTTGATCGAAGCGCTGCGGTCGCGTGGCGTTACTGTTCATGCTCTTGCGCCGGACTACGACATGCCAACGCGCGATGCGGTTGCAGCCCTGGGCGCCGAACCGGTGGACATCGAGCTTGAACGGACGGGCATGAACCCGCTTCGGGACGGGCGCGATTTTCTGGCTTTGGCCGGTGTTTTTCGCCGCCTGCGCCCGGACGCCACCCTGGGCTATTTCATCAAGCCGGTAATTTACGGCAGCCTCGCCGCCCGGCTGGCAGGCGTGCCGCGGCGGTATGCCCTTGTTGCCGGTTTGGGATACGCATTTGATTCCGGCGGGCAGCAAAGCTCGCTGAAAAGACAGGTGTTGCACGGCGTATCCGCCCGTCTTTACCGGCAGGCGTTTCGCGTTTGCGACCGCGTGTTCTTTCAGAACACGGACGATATTGAATATTTCACGGAGCGCCGGATACTCGACGAAGGGAAAGCCTTCAGAGTGAACGGCACCGGCGTCGACCTCGAGCATTTCGCGCCGGCGCCCCCCGTCACCGCGCCCGTCACCTTTTTGCTCATGGCCCGGCTGTTGCGCGCCAAGGGCGTGCCTGAATTTGCCGAGGCGGCACGGGAGATCAAGAGAGAGTTTCCAGACAGCCGCTTTCTGCTGCTCGGGGAGCCGGACAGCAATCCCGACAGTCTCACCCGCCAGGAGGTCGAAGACTGGGTTCGCCAGGGCATTCTGGAATGGCCCGGCCAGGTGCGGGATGTGCGGGCCTGGATCGCCCAATCGAGTGTTTATGTGTTGCCGTCCTATTATCGGGAAGGGGTTCCGAGAAGCACCCAGGAGGCGATGGCGATGGGACGTCCCGTCATCACCACCGATAATACGGGCTGCCGCGAAACCGTCGCAGACGGCGTCAACGGCTTCATGGTGCCCGTGAGGGACCCCGCCGCCCTCGCCGGCGCGATGCGCAAGTTCATCGAGCAGCCGGATCTGATCGAAACCATGGGCCGTGAAAGCCGCCGCCTGGCCGAGGAGCGGTTCGACGTACACGCGATAAACCGGCAGATCCTTGCCGAAATGGGGATCGGTTGAGGTATCCGGAACGGGCAGGTTGCAAGCCGCCATTGTACTCGCTGCTGCTTGGCAGCCGAAATATGACGATCTCGAATATATCATCCGCACGGCCCTGGACTGGGAACGCCGGCTCGGTTCTTTCCCGGACCACGCCGGAAACCGCCCCGCAACGCCGGACCGCCCCAACAGACAGGGATGACACGCTCACACTCATACGGGCTGGCGCTACTGCGGCCGCACAAGCGGGCGGCCACTCTCCTTTCCGCCGGGCGGGGCGGTCCGTCCTGCTTCTGCTTCATCCTTCCCGCTTAGTCCCCCGTAACGCCGGTTGCGGCCCCGGAAGTCCGCGATCGCGGCCTGAAGCTCTTCCCCGCCGAAGTCGGGCCACAGGCAGTCGGTGAAATAGAGTTCGCTGTAGGCGCATTCCCAGAGAAGAAAGTCCGACAGCCGCTGCTCCCCGCTCGTACGGATCAGCAGGTCCACATCGCGTACGGTTCCGTCTCCGGCAAGCTGGCGGGAAACGGCCTCCCGGGTGAGAGTTCCGTCATTCCGGCTGGCCGCCACAGCCTGCAGGATGGCATCCCTGGCGGAGTAATCGAACGCAATGCGCAGATGCAGCTTCCGCCCATGTGCCGTGATCCGCTCCGCCTCGCCGATGCTGCCGGCAATTTCCGGCGGCAGCCGGTCGCGCCTGCCGATGACGCTCAGGCGGGTGTCATTGCGCAGCAGCCGCGTTACCTCTGTGTGCAGATAATGCTTCAGCAAACCCAGCAGCGCGGTGACCTCCGCCCGGGGCCGGCGCCAGTTGTCTGCAGAAAAGGCATAGACCGTCAGCGTGTCCACGCCCAGGTCGGGCGCCGCCTCGGCCACTCGCCGCAGCGCATCGATTCCCGCGCGATGGCC
>JBKHIN010000399.1:0-2953 GCA_046538635.1 Alphaproteobacteria bacterium | reverse complement strand
CCCTGAGCCCGGGCAGGCCGAAACGGCGCCGCAACAGTCTCGCCGCCCTGCACGAACGCACATCTGCTTCCCGCCTGGAGGCGCCGGCGGCGGAGGGCAGTGCCCCCGCACGCCGGCCATGACCGCGGGATCAGGTGGTCGCCTGCTCCTTCAGCTGCCGCATGGCCTGTTCGCCGAAGCTCGACAATTCCTTCGTCAGTTCATCGACGTTCTGAATCCGGCCGTGCTGGTTGCGATACTGAATAATCCGGTCGGCGCATTCGTTGCCGACACCTTCGATCCGCGCAAGCTCTTCACGGCTTGCCGTATTCAAATTGATCTTGGCCATCAGTTGTCTCCTGTTAATTGGCAACTTCCGCAACCGGTGAATGCAGGTTGCTGTCCGCTGATAGGTCGTAAGGGGCTAATACTTCATTATTCTTCGTTCCGGCTGGTGATCGTCTCCGCCGGAAACCGGCCGGGCGGTCCGCAACGGCTTGAACCGCGTTGCCTCATTCCATGGGCGCGATGCGCCAGACATTGCCGTTCGTCCGGTCGGTGAGCACATAGACGGCGCCGTCCGGCCCCTGCTCCACATCCCGTATGCGGGCGCCGAGCGGAATGCGTTCCTCCGACACGGCCTTTCCGTCCTCGATCCTTACCCGGACCAGTTCACGGCTGGAGAGGCCGCCGATGAGGGCGTCGCCGCGCCATTCGGGAAACAGATCGCCCGTGTAGAACGTCATGCCCGAGGGGGAGATCACCGGCGTCCAGTGCTTGACCGCGTCGGCGAAGCGCGGATGTGTGGGCGGGTCGGGAATGTCCTTGCCGTTGTAATGGCGGCCCCAGCTTACGACCGGCCAGCCGTAATTGGCGCCGCGCCGGATGAGATTCAGCTCGTCCCCGCCCTTGGGACCCATCTCGCCGATCCACAGCTCGCCCGTTCGGGGATGGATCGCCGCCGCCTCGATATTGCGGTGGCCATAGGACCAGATGGCGTCCTCGGCGTTCTTGCGGCCGGTGAACGGATTGCCTTCCGGAACCGAACCGTCCGGGTTCAGACGGACAATGGCGCCCAGATGGTTGGAAAGATCCTGCGCGGGATCGAACTTGAAGCGCTCGCCCAGGGCCAGGAAAATGCGGCCTTCCGGCGAGAACACGATCCGGTTGCCGAAATGGTTCCCGCCCCGAACCTTCGGCTGCTGACGGAAGATCACCTCGAACCCCTCGATCCGGCCGTCCGCCAGCCGCCCGCGGCCGAGCGCGGTGGAGGCGCCGCCTTTCCCGGGTTCGGCGAAGGAGAGATAGACCAGCCGGTTCTTCCGGAAATCGGGATCGAGGGCCACGTCCATCAGCCCGCCCTGCCCTCTGGCGAATACGTCCGGCGTGCCCTTCAGCGGCGCGGAAACCTTTCCGTCCGGCGTGACGAGGCGCAGCCTCCCCGGCCGCTCGGTGACGAGAAGGCGGCCATCGGGGAGGAAGGCCAGGCCCCAGGGGTGATCGAGCCCGCCGGCCAGGTTCTCCACCTTGACGGGGCCCGCCTGCGTGTTGACCGTCTGCACCTGTGCGGCGGCGGCGGACGCCATGCAGGCCATGAGGACGGCAAGGGCGGTGAAAAGCGGCTGTCGCGTCATGAGAGATCCTCCCGGCATTTTCTGAGAATGGAGTGAAACCCGCTGCACCGGCAGGGGGAGCGCCGGTGAGCAGCCGCGCGCACGGCACATTCCGCCTGCGGAACGGTGAACCCGCTTAAACTCTTTCCTTGCCGTATCGGCATGACAGATTCCGGGGCAGAACGCAATCGCCGGTTGCCTCAGGACGGCGCAATGACGATCAAACCCAGCCAGAACAGCAGGAGAACGAGCAGGGCCAGGGTGAAGGCCACGCCGCTGGGCACATAGGGCCAGGCGCCGGGGCGCCGGTACACCCAGCGCCCGCGCGTATAGGGCCAGGCCGGCCAGGCGAGGATGAACAGGACCAGAAGAAAGACGACGAACCAGAACCAGAAAACGGCCATGACGGTATTCCTGCAAGGCTGGGGCGGCCGTGCCGCATCCGGCCGCGTGCTCCCTGGTTAACGGCCCGCAACCGACAGGGTTCCCGGAAACCTGTACCGGCTGCGGGCAGGGGCGCGGCGATCGTTCTTCCGGCTAATAGCGGGGCAGCGCGATGATGATCAGCCCCAGCCAGAAGAGCACGAGGAGGATCATCGCCAGGCCCAGGGCCGCGGCGGTGGGTGCATAGCGCCAGCGCATGTGGCGGTAGACGCCGCGTTCGCGCGTATAGGGCCAGACCGGCAAGGTGAGCCCGGCAAGCAACAGAAGAAAAATCAGCAGCCAGAACCAGAAAACATCCATCGCCGGCTCCTCTGTCTGCAGGTTTGAACGGGCCTCCGGCCGCGCACCACGTGCGGTGAACGCCTGCCGGGGCGGATGGTTCTCAAACCGGCCTTGCCGGGGATATTTGACGCCCCCTGCCCGCTCAGGCACTTAATTTGAGACTGGAATGCGTTGAGACAGCGGAAACGGCGCCGTTCGAGGCATATCGTTTCCGGAGGCAGGAGCATGACGACGCTTCAGGGCAGGCATGCCGTCATCACGGGCGGCGGGTCCGGCATCGGCCTGGCGACCGCGGCGCGGCTGCAGGCCGAAGGCGCCCGGCTTACGCTCATGGGCCGCACAGGGGAGCGGCTGGAACGGGCGCGTGAACGCCTGTCCGGCGGCGAGGTTCACATTGCGCTCTGCGATGTAACGGATGCGGACCGGATTGCAGGCGCTTTCGAGGCGGCGCGGCGGACGGCGCCCGTGGATATACTGATCAACAATGCAGGGGCGGCCGAGGCGGCGCCCTTCCTCAAAACCAGCCCGGAACTGTGGCGGCGCATGCTGGACGTCAACCTTACCGGCGCCTTTCTGTGCAGCCGTGCGGTCCTGGAGCACATGAGATACGCCGAATTCGGCCGTATCGTGAACAT
>JBKHIN010000002.1:0-32078 GCA_046538635.1 Alphaproteobacteria bacterium | reverse complement strand
GGCGCCGAAAGGGCGGGCGGGGAAGCTGTGCGCTGTGTCATCACCATGTCATCATGTCAGCAGCATTCGGGGTAAGTCCCGGTATGACTGCTACACTGGACAGTAAGCACGTAAGGCGCAGGAAACAAGGGGAAAGTAAGCACGGGTAGTCCTGTGTCAGCGTCAGCAAGGGTTGCAAGACGCCAATGGCATTGTAGAGGTCGCCGGTTCGAGCCCGGCTGGCTCCACCATTCGCCGCAGTTGCGAGCGAAGCGAGCTTGCGAGGCTTATGCCCGCCGAAGCCTTGGCGAAGGCGGGCGTCTCCAACATGCTCGAGGCGGCTCCCGGGCCTCGCTGAACCGTTCCCCGCAAATATTCAGAACGCTCCCGGCTCGCCCGGTCCCGGTCCCGGTTCCCTCGTCCGGCGGCGCATGGTGAGATTGATCGCCAGGAAGATCAGGAAGCCCACCAGCGACACCCAGAACACCGCCTGTGCGATGGCCTTTAAAAGACCGGCCAGGTTCGTGAACCCGATCAGGGCCGCGATAATGGCGGTGACGAGGAAAATCACGGTCCAGCGGAAGGAGGGCACGCTCCGCACCTGCTGAAGCCAGGGCACGTCCCGGGCGACCCATTCACGGATTTCCCGCTCGGCCTCGCCCTGTGCGACGCCGTAGCGTTCCGAAATCTTGTCCCTCAGGCGGCCCAGTTCGCCCTCGATTTCCGAAATATCGTCCTCCGACAGCCGTTCCCAGCGGGAGCCGACTTCGCCGCGCAACTGAGACCAGTAGCGCGTGAAAGAGTGCCGCAGCGATTGCCAGCGGTTACCGGTTTCGTGCGTCGTCATTGGGGGTCCCTCTTTTTGTGCGTTCCGGACGCTTTACGCAAACCTTCCATGCCCAAGGCCCGCGCAACTAGCAAAGTTCTGTGGCGCCATCGGGGCGAATATCCCCGGTTCCTTGCCTGGCGGGGACCGCCGCACGCCTGAACCGCCGCTTGCGTGCGCCGTCCCTCAGACCGCTTCGCGGTTGACCTCGCTGATGGCGATGCGGCTCATCTCGCTGTCGCCGTGATAGGTCTTGTCGAGACAATCCTGAAGCAATCCGGCCTCGTTGGCGAAGTCCAGCCGCCGCGCCAAGGTTGCGAGGCTTGCATATCCGGCAATCGCGTAATGCACCAGGCGTTGATATTGCGTAATGATCATCGCGTCCCGCACGTCCGCATTGCCGACCTCCGCCTCCAGCGCATCGGCGCGGGCTTCCCTGACAAGCCCCTGCATGCCCTCGCAGAATTCGCCGGTGGGATCGGCGCCGTGGGTCTTGATCAGGCTGCCCACCTTTTCCACGCCGTCCTCGATGCCCGTTACGCCGCGTTTCAGGGCCTGTTTGAGCTGGTCGTTGGCGGCCGCCTCGGCCAGTTCACGGGTGACCGTCAGCGCCTGACGGTTGGCGCTGTAGAGATCCTGCAGTTGATCGATGTAGACATCCTTGAGCGTATCGAGTGCCATGAAGGCTCCTGTGCTTCTGAAGAGCTCTTCAGGCGGAACGACGGCCACGCGGCGCGGTTCCCCCACCGCGCAGGCTCGTGGCCCGGCGGGCGCGTTCGACTGCCACCGGCCGCAACATGGAGGGCCACAAAAGAAAAGGGGGCCCTTCCGGCCCCCGGTGACTGGAACTCCGCAGGCTCTTACTGGGACTGCGCGATCTGCACATTCTCGCCGTTCTGGTTCGCCGGATCCGCGAACATGTATTGACCCGCATGCACTTCGACCTCGGGCGGGCGGCCGTGTTCCTCGAACCAGCGATAGCCCTTGGCCAGGTTCTGCCAGAAGCCCGCCCATTTGCTGTCCCGGTACCAGCGCATGTTCTTCTCAGTCATCCGGAACGGAAACACGTGCACCGGCACCTCTTCCTGTCCGGCCTCGATGGCGGCCTCGACCACCCCGTAGATTTCGGCGATCCGTTCATCGGTCATGGCGTAGCAGCCGCTGGAGCCGCAGGAGCCGTGGATCATGAGAAAGCTGCCGGTGCGGCCGTGGCTCCGGTCATAGGCATTGGGAAAGCCCAGATTGAACGCCAGGTGATACTGGCTGTTGGGCTGCAGCCGCCCGCGGGTCACGGAGTAGAATCCTTCCGGCGCCTGCTTGTCGCCTTCCCTCAGCTTGGGGCCGAGATTGCCCGAGAAGGAGCAGATGGGATAGGTCTTGGCGAGCTTGTAGCCCTTGGACGTCTCCATCCACAGTTCCAGTTCGTTGCTTGCCTTGAACAGGCGGATGAAAACCCGGTCGCCCTTTTCGGCACCCAGTTCGGCCATGCGCTTGTCGAGATCGATGCGCATGGTGGCGATATAGCGCGTCCACGGTGCACCGAGTTGAGGAGCCAAGGCGTGCGCCGCTTCCGCTGCCAGCAGCCCCGCCAGGGCCGACGCGACAACAAAAGTCACTCGTTTCATACGATTACCCCCCCGGTCTTCATGGGTCCGCGCGGCCTCAACCGTGCTGTCCCCACTACCGGCCAGTTACCCAATACCGCAAATTTTCCCCTAGCGAGGTTTCATGGCCGGAATGTGGCATGTGCCCGGTTTGGGCCTCAATTCACAGCTCAGTTGCACGAAGTCCTCTTCCCGGGAATCTGCGGTGTTCTTGATTCCCGGCAGATTATGGGCCATAGCCGCGCCCTGTACAGACGGCAGTCATTACCAATTTGGGGTTAATCCCGGGCCCTGAGGCCGGGGACGATACGATTTTGTGGAGATTGGCGACCATGTCCGGCCTCCCCGCTTCCTTCGACGCACCGGCGCCGCTGCTGCCGGAAATTCTCACGCTGCACGGACGCTGGCAGGGCCGGAAACCGGCGCTCATCTGTGGCGGGAAAAGCTATTCCTGGGCGCAACTCGACCGGCGTCTCAACCAAGTGGCGAACGGCCTCAACGCGCTCGGCATCGGCCGGGGCGACATGGTGGCCGTGATGATGAAGAACGGCGTGGACATGGTCGAGGCCATGTTCGGTGCCATCAAGGCCGGGGCGGCGGCCGTGCCGCTGAACCTGTCGGTCTCCGACGAAGGGCTGGCCCGCCAGATCCACGATTGCGGCGCGCGCGCCATCGTCGCCACGCCCGCCGAGGCCGGGCGCATCGACGGCTTCCGGGCGCAGCTTCCCGCGCTCCGCCATAACGGCTTTCTGCTCAGCGGCGGCGAACGGCCGGGCTGGACCGCATTCGGTTCATGGCGCGACGGGCAGGGCGCGGCAGCCCCGGCGGCGGCGGTCACGGACGAGGATCCCTGCAACATCATCTACAGTTCAGGCACCACGGGACTGCCCAAGGGCATCGTGCACAGCCACCGGCGCCGCCTGGACTGGGCCTATGATCTTGCCATCGCGCTGCGCTACCACCCCGGCGCGGTGACGGTCTGCTCCATCGGCCTGTTTTCCAACATCTCGTGGGTGTGCCTGCTGTGCACCTTTCTGGCGGGCGGGACGATTGTCGTGCTGCCCGAGTTCAGCCCCCGCACCTTCCTCGAGGCCACAAGCCGCCACCGCGCCACGCACACGGCGATGGTGCCGCTGCAATATCAGAAGGTTCTCGATGATCCCGAATTCAACCGTGAGCAGGTCGCCTCGCTGCACGCGGTGATGTCCTGCGGCTCACCGCTCCATGCCGGGCTGAAAAAGCGCCTGTTCGAGGAACTGGGCTGCGACCTGATTGAGCTTTACGGCCTGACCGAGGGGCTCATCACCACGCTGGCGCCGGAGGAGGCGGAAGGCCGCCTCGCCTCGGTGGGCAAGCCCCTGCCCGGCACAGATCTGAAGATCATCGGCGAGGACGGCACGGAAGTTCCCGCCGGCACGGCGGGGGAAATTGCCGGTTATGGCCGCATCGTCATGACCGGCTACCACAACCGTCCGGACGCGACGCGCGAGGCCATGTGGCAGGCCCCGGACGGGCGCATCTGGCTGCGCACCGGCGACATCGGCAGGCTGGACGAGGAGGGCTTCCTCTACATCGTGGACCGCAAGAAGGACATGATCCTCTCCGGCGGCCAGAACATCTTTCCGGCGGACATAGAGGCCGTCATGGCCGAACACCCGGAGGTGGAGGACGTGGGCGTTATCGGCGTACCCCATGAAAAATGGGGCGAAACGCCGCTGGCCCTGGTGGTGCCGAAGCCCGGCGCCAAAGTCACCGAGGCCGAACTGCTGGCCTGGACCAACGAACGCGTGGGCCGCCAGCAGCGGATTTCCGCCGTGGAGTTCCGGACAGATCTGCCCCGCAATCCCAACGGCAAATTGTTGAAGCGCGAATTGCGCGTGCCCTACTGGGACGGCGGAACCGGCGGGGAGGGGAACGGCTGAGGCCACCGGCTGCGTTGCACCCGGCCGCCATGCCCCTATGATGGTTGATCACAAAGTTCCGGCCGTCCGCATCCGGGGGCGGCCTTCCGGTTGATCTTCGAGTGGGGGCATTCATGACCTTCTTCGGTTCGTTCAGGCACCTCATCCTTTTTGCAGCCGCCTCCCTGTTTCTGGGCCTTGCAGCCTGCGGGCAGGAGGACGGCAAGGAAACACAGGCTCCCGCCGAAAGCGCCGCGCCGGAAGCCGCACAAACCGGAGACGAGGCGAAAGCCCCCGCCGATGACGAGGCGCAGGGCGAGGATGCGCGCCTGGCCGCATTCTTCGAGGACGTCTGGCAGCGCAATCTGTCGCGCAACCCGCTTTTGCAGACCCAGCTGGGGCTCAAGACCGACTACGGCAAATGCCCGGACCTTTCCGAAGAATTCGCCATCGAAGGCAACGAACTGACGCGCCGCGATCTGGAAACCCTGCGAAATGAGTTCGACGTGGACGCGCTCAGCCCCTCCTCGCGGCTGAGCTACCGGCTGTTCGAATACAATGCCGAGCAGGAGCTGGAAGCCTTCGAGTACCGGCATCTGAACTATCCGGTACACCAGATGTTCGCGATCACCACCGGCTTCCCCACAATGCTGATCAACTTCCACCGGGTGGACACGAAAAGCGATGCCGAGGCCTATATCTCGCGCCTGCAATGCAGCAAGACCATGATGGAACAGACGGTCGACAACATGCGCCTCCGGGCGGAAAAGGGCGTCGTGCCGCCGGAATTCACCTTCGACTATGTGCTCAAGGATACGAAGAACATCGTCACGGGCGCGCCCTTCGACGTGTCGGGCACGGACAGTCCGTTGTGGGAGGACTTCAAGCGCAAGGTGGCCGCGCTCGATATCGCCGAAGAGGAAAAGCAGCGTTTGCTGGACGGCGCCAAGGCCGCCCTGACGGGCCCGATGCTGGAAGGCTACAATGCCTTCCTCGACTACGAAGCGGAACTCAAGAAGTCGGCCGAAGGCAACAAGGGCGTGTGGGCGCTTCCCGGCGGGGAGGCCTATTACCGGCACCAGGTGGCGCGCTCCACCACCACGGACATGGACCCCGACACCATCCACGAGCTGGGGCTGGCCGAAGTGTCCCGGCTGAAAGCGGAAATGGAGGACATCAGGTCGCTCGTGGAGTTCGAGGGCAGCCTCGACGAGTTCTTCGAGCATGTGCGCACGCGGCCCGAGAACTTCTATCCCGATACGGATGAAGGCCGCGAGCAGCTTCTGGCCGACGCGAACGCCATGATCGACGGCATAAACTCGAAGGTGGACGGCTATTTCAACCTGCTCCCCAAGGCCGGCGTGGAGGTGAAGCCGGTCGAAAAGTTCCGCGAGGATACGGCGGGCATCGCCTTCTACAACCGTCCGTCCAAGGACGGCTCGCGGCCGGGCTACTACTATATCAACCTCAAGGATATGTCGGCCGTGCCCAGGCACACGCTGGAGGCCATCACCTATCACGAGGCGGTGCCGGGCCACCATTTCCAGATCGCCCTGATGCAGGAACACGAGGACCTCCCCATGTTCCGGCGCTTCGGCGGCTACAACGCCTATGTGGAAGGCTGGGCGCTCTATGCCGAGCAGCTTGCCAAGGAAATGGGCTTCTACGAGGACCCCTATTCCGATTTCGGCCGTCTGAGCACGGAGATGTGGCGCGCGGTGCGGCTGGTGGTCGACACCGGTATCCACGCCAAAAAGTGGACCCGGCAAGAGGCCATCGACTATATGAGCGCGAATGTGCCCATTGCCCGCTCCGACGTGGTGAAGGAAATCGAACGCTATTTCGTCGTTCCCGGCCAGGCGCTGGGCTACAAGGTCGGCATGATGAAAATACTCGAGCTGCGCGACCTGGCGCGCGAGGAACTGGGCGAGAACTTCGACATCCGCGATTTCCACGACGTGGTGCTGGGCGGCGGCGCGCTGCCGCTCGCCATTCTGGAGAACCGGGTGCGCGCCTACATCGCCGAGAGGAAGGGGGGCAGATAGGCGGGCTTCCTGCCCGCCTCAGGCCGCCCGCGCCTTGAGCGCATCGGCGACGGCGGCGCCCAGGGTGGAGAGGCGCCCGGCCAGTTCGCCGCGCTGCGCCTGAAAGTGGCTGCGCTGCGCCTCGCCGCCGAGCGCGGGCAGGTTGATGTCCACATTGAGAAGCACGGCCTCGCCCGCGCTGCGCAACAGGAGGGCGCCCGCCTCAACGTCCGAGAGGATGGAGGGCTTGGCCGAGGCCGCCGCCGAGGCCGCCAGTTCCAGCCCGCGCACGCACAGAGCGGCGGCCTCGAGAGGCGCCTCCGTGGCCTCTATCGTCGCCGAGTCGATGGCCATCCGGCGTGCGCTCTTTTCCTCCTCGCTGGCTTTGGGCATCCGGTAGGCGGCCATCAGCGCGCCGAAGGCCTCCATATCGGCGCGGGGCGTTTCCTTGATTTCGGCGAGCAATGCCTCGCCCCGCGCGGTCAGTTCCGAGACGTCCGGGGCGTCCTTGCCCCTGGCGGTGACATTCAGCGCCATGAGCACCAGCCCCAGGCCCAGCGCGCCGCCGACCATGACGACCGAGCCGCCGCCGGGCGTGGGGGCGTCGCTGGCCGTGGCCTCCAGAAATTCGCCGAGGGGCTGCTGCCAGATGTCCTGCGTGTCCTGCGTCATGGAGTCACTTCCTGTGCGGACGGACCGCCCGCCTCGCGGCTGTGCTGAAAGTCCACGGCCCGTAGCAGATTGTCGAAGATCTGGGCCGAGGTCACCGGCCCGACCCCGCCCGGAACGGGCGAGATGTGCACGCCTTTGGCGGCAATTTCCTCCGTCTGCGCATCGCCGACCATGCGCCCGCCCTCGCCCACATTCATGGCGGCATCGATGATCGTCTGTCCCGGGCGCACCATGTCCGCCGTGACCAGCCCGGCCCGGCCCGCCGCGGCGATCACGATATCGGCCGCCCGGACTTCCGCCTTCAGATCGCGCGTGCGCGTATGGCAAACGGTCACCGTGGCGTTGCGGTTGATGAGCATGGGCGCGAGCGCCCGGCCGATCGTGCGCCCGCGGCCGACCAGCGTCACCTTCGCACCCTCCAGCGGCAGATGCGCCTCGATCAGCCTTATGCAGGCGAAGGGGGTGGCGGCGGGCATGGCATGGTCCTCGAACCCGCTCGCCAGGCGGCCCAGATTGGCGGCGGTGATGCCGTCCACGTCCTTGACGATGGGAATGCGGTCGAGTGCGGCTTCCGTGTCCAGATGGCGGGGCAGCGGCAGGGAGAGCAGAATACCGTGCACGTCGGGATCTGCAGCGAACCCGTCCAGCCTTCCGTGCAATTCCGCGCTCTCCACGGAGGGATCGAGTGCGGCCACTTCATAGGCAATGCCCAGCTTTTCGGCGTTACGGCGCTTGGTCTCCTCATATTTGAGCGCCGCCGGATCATCGGTTGCGGCCACCACCGCGAGCTTGGGACGCAGCCCCCGTTCCGTCCAATCCTGCACGCGGGCCGCGACCCGCGCCTTGATGGCGGCGGCGAGATCGCCGCCTTTCAAAAGCGTGCCGCCGGTGTTCATGCCGCCTCCTGTTCCGTTTCGATACGCGCCGCCGGGCCCGAAATGCCCGCGGCCTCCGTGATAGAGGATTCTCGCAGCGCAGCAAGACCTGCACCGAAGGGTTACCCCGCTTTTACCCCGCCGGACCTTGATCGGGCGCCGCTTATGCCCAATCTTTGAAAGACCGGTGCCGCAGAGGCGGGCCGGCAAGGGTATGGTCGCTTGGACAAGGACATACGCCGATGAGCCGATATTCCTATTTCAACAGCCCGTTTTTGCTGGGCTTCGACGAGATCGAGCGGATGCTCGACCGCATCGCCAAATCCGGGAACGATTCCTACCCGCCTTACAATATCGAACAGCTCGACAGCCAGAGCCTGCGGATCACGCTGGCCGTGGCCGGCTTTGCCGCCGACGAACTCGAGGTGACGGTGGAGGATAACCAGCTCGTGATCCGGGGCCGCAGGAACGAGGACGCCGAACGCAGCTTTCTTCACCGCGGCATTGCAACGCGGCAGTTCCAGCGGGCGTTCATACTGGCCGAGGGTATTGAAGTCGGCGGAGCGCGCCTGGAAAACGGACTTTTGAGCATTGACTTGCGCCGCCCGCAGGTTTCCGCCCCGGTTCAGCGCATCCGGATCGACGCGGGCAGCGGCCAGGGCGGTCCCATGCTCGTGGACAGAGAGAGCGAGACGAAGCGGCGCGCGTAATGCCCCGAATTTCTTTTGGTCCGTATGCCGTTCGGGCCGTCGCAGGGACGAAACGGCAGGGACGAGGAGTGATGTGATGAACACCAGAAATCTTGAGAACTTTGTTGTGTCTCTGCCGCCCGAGGCGCGGTCCGCCTGGGAGGCGCGGGGCATTGTGTACGTCCGTCCGACGACGGCCGGCGAATTGCGGCCCATCGTGGAAGGCCTCGAGGACGTGCCCGACGACAAGCGGCTATACGCCATCCATGCCGCTGACGGCACGCCCATGGCGGTCCTGGACAACCGGGACGCGGCCTTCATCACCGCCCGCGAAAATGAAATGGAGCCGGTGAGCGTGCACTAGGGGCGCACACTTGCTGACGGCGAACCGGTCAGGCGGCGGAGGATGCGGCCGGTTCCGTCAGCAGGGCATAAAGCGCGGCCGCATCATTGGCCTCGCGCAGTTTCTCACAAATCTGCTTGTTGCGAAGCAGGCGCGATACCCGGGCCAGCGCCTTGAGGTGATCCGCACCGGCCGACTCCGGCGCCAGCAGCAGAAAGACCAGATCGACGGGATGCTCGTCGATGGCCTCGAAATCGACCGGCGGGTCGAGGCGCGCGAAGACGCCCACGAGTTCCTCCAGCCCCCGCAACTTGGCGTGTGGAATGGCGATCCCCTGCCCCACACCCGTAGTGCCCAGCCGTTCCCGCTCCAGCACGGCTTCGAAGATGACGCGTTCCTCAAGGCCGGTATCCCTGGCAGCGATGGCGGCCAGTTCCTGAAGGATTTGTTTCTTGCTTGCGGCCTTCAGCGCTCCCAGCACGCGCCCGGGCGTGATCAAATCCGCCAAATCCATTGTTCAATCCATCTTCGGCTTTGCACGGGCCGCCCTCTCATTCCCGTGCGGTTCCTACGGGGTTCAGAGCATTCTGCGGGACAGCGCCGCGCGGCCTTTTGCATACAGAGCGCGCCGGCGGAAACCCGGGACGAATGCCCCGCACCCGATCGAGCACACGGCCCTAGGCATCCGGCGCCGGGTCGATCCAGCCGACATGGCCGTCCGGCCTCCGGTAAACGACATTCAACCGTCCGTGTCCGCTGTTCCTGAAGACAACGGCCGGGGCCTCGGCCAGGTCCATCTGCATGACGGCTTCGCCGACCGTGCAGGTGCGCAAATGCGCCGTCTCCTCGGCGATAATCACCGGCTGCATCGGTTCGGGTTCTTCCTCCTGTTCGCCGGCACCGGCAATGA
This sequence comes from Alphaproteobacteria bacterium, assembly GCA_046538635.1. GTDB lineage: Bacteria > Pseudomonadota > Alphaproteobacteria > JAJFIK01 > JAJFIK01 > JBKHIN01. Next base: position 22,255 of record JBKHIN010000002.1, on the reverse strand, counting down.
CGTAGGAGGTGGCCTCGAAGGTGGGGGCGTTTCCGGCACGGCTGTGGTGGTCCTTCAGGCGGCGCTTGTAGCGTCGCAACCGCTTTTCCAGCTTTTCGATTGCCACGTCGAAGCTGCCGTAGATATCGGTCGACTTTCCGTGAGTCAGAAGGTTCATGCCCGTACTCAGGTGAACGGCGCAATCGGCGCGGAACTCGTAACCGTCCCGGGCGAAGGTCACCTGGGAATCCACCGGCCGGTCAAAATACTTGAACACCCTTTCGGTGAGGCGCCCCTCCACATGCTGGCGCAGGGCATCCCCGATATCAATCTGTTTGCCGTTGACCTGGATGTGCATGTCGCTGTCATCACCGGTGTGCTGACCCATAAAAAACCGTCCGGCCGGGACCCGCCGCCTTCCCGCCGGACCGCGGGACATTAGTAATGCACCCCGGCGCCGTCAACCGAATGAACAGCGTCTGGCGCCGTGCGCCGGGGCGGCGCGTGATGGCGGAACGAAATCCATCTCACCACATAAACGGGAAATTCCCAAGCGCCGGGGCGCGGCCCGGCCTCACGCAGAAGCCCGCTTCGACTGCCGCCGCCGTACCGAGGAAGGAATACCCATCGACTCCCGGTATTTCGCCACGGTGCGCCGGGCAATTTCGATGCCCGAGCGCTTGAGCAACTCGACGATCCGATCGTCGGACAGCACGTCCCGGGGATCTTCCTTGTCAATCAGCCTACGGATTTCATGCCGGACGGCCTCCGAGGAGTGCGCGGAACCGCCGCCCGTGGAGGCGATGGCCCCGGTGAAAAAATACTTGAGCTCGAAAACGCCGCGCGGCGTGGCCATGTACTTGTTGCTGGTTACCCGGCTCACCGTCGATTCGTGCATGCCGATCGCGTCGGCCACGTCCCGGAGGTTGAGCGGGCGCAACCGGCGGACGCCGTGCACCAGAAACTCATCCTGCTGACGAACAATCTCGCTGGAGACTTTCAGAATGGTTTTCGCCCGCTGGGCCAGGCTCTTCACCAGCCAGTTGGCGCTCGACAGGCATTCGGTGATGTAGCTACGCGCATCCCGCGAGGCGGCGCCCGACAGAACCTCGGAATAATACCGGGAGTTGACCAGAACCCGCGGCAGGTTCTCCGTATTCAGCTCCACATGCCATGATCCGTCCGCTTTCTGACGGACATAAATGTCCGGCACCAGCGGCTGCACGGGCTCGCTGCCGAAGCGCAGGCCCGGCTTGGGGTCGAGGCGGCGCAGTTCGGCGATCATGTCGCGCAAATCCTCCTCGTCCACGCCGCAAATTCGCCGCAGCCGGGCCACGTCGCCCACGGCTAGCACGTCGAGATTGTCCAGCAGCGCGTGCATGGCGGGATCGAGCCGGTCCGACTCGGCAAGCTGAAGGCTCAGACATTCACGCAAGGAGCGCGCGAAAACGCCCGTGGGGTCGAAGCCCTGCAATTGTCTGTAGACGTCCAAAATCTCCGCTTCCGAGGCGCCCAGTGCCTGAGCCGATTCCAGGGCATCGGCAGGCAGATAGCCCGCCTCGTCCACGAGATCCACAAGATGGGCCGCGATGAGCCGCTGAGCGGGATCGTGAAGATTCACCATGACCTGCTCGGTCAGATGCTCGCGCAGGCTGGGTTCCGTACTCACCCGCTCCATCCAGTCCGAGTCGTCCTCGGAGAAGCTGCCTGAACGCGATGCGGCGGCCGTCCAGTTGGCGAGCTGCTGGAAATCTTCTTCCTGCCGTTGTCCGGCCGCCCCGGATACTTCCGCAGACAGACCCGGAACGCCGCTCTCCTCCGGCTCTTCCGCACGGGCGTTCGCGCCCGCGTCCGGCTCGTCCTCCGGGCGGTCCCGCTCGAGCAGCGGGTTGCGTTCCAGTTCCTGTTCGACAAAGGCGGAGAGTTCCACATTCGACAATTGCAGCAGTTTGATCGCCTGCTGCAATTGCGGCGTCATCACGAGCGCCTGACTCTGCCTCAGCTCCAGCTTCGGTCCCTGACCCATCATCCGGCCACGCTACAAGGGGGGCTAGAGCGAAAAGCGGTCTCCCAGATAGACACGGCGCACATCCTCATTGCCCACGATTTCCGAGGCGTCCCCCTCCATCAGCACTCGGCCATCATGAATGATGACCGCACGGTCAATAATATCAAGTGTTTCACGCACATTATGATCCGTGATGAGAACACCGAGACCGCGATTCTTCAGATGGGTGACCAGTTGCCGGATTTCACCGATGGCAATGGGATCGATGCCCGCAAAGGGTTCGTCAAGGAGTATGAATGAGGGCTGGCTGGCGATGGCGCGGGCGATCTCGACGCGGCGCCGCTCGCCGCCCGAAAGGGCGAGTGCGGGCGTATGCCGCAGGTGCTCGATGGTAAATTCGGCGAGCAGATCGTCGATCATTTCCTGGCGGCGGTCGGCGCGCGGCTCTACCAGCTCGATTATCGCCCGGAGGTTGTCCTCTACCGTCAGCCCTCTGAATATAGATATTTCCTGTGGTAAATATCCGATGCCCAGCCGGGCGCGCCGGTACATGGGCAGCCCCGTGATGTCGTGCCCGTCCAGCTCGATCTCGCCGTAATCGGCGGGAACCAGTCCGGTAATCATGTAGAAGGAGGTGGTCTTTCCCGCGCCGTTGGGACCCAGAAGCCCCAGCACCTCGCCCCGCTGCAGGCTCATGCTGACGCCGCGCACGACCGGCTTTCCCTTGAAGCTCTTGCCGATATTCCGGACCGCAAGGCCCGAGGTTTCGGCGACCAGGCGCGGGCCTTTCGGCGTTTGTTCCGGCTGCGGTACATCCGCCCGGAGCTTGCGGGACGGCGTTTGTCCGGCGCGCGTTTGCCTTGCGGCAGGTGCAGGCGCGGCTTCCGTGCTCTTTCCTCCCGGCACCGCCGCCAGCCTGGGCTGGCTGCCGCCGGGCGGTGGCCTGACCTGCGCGCCTTCAGGCCGGGCCGTTTCAGATGGATCCGGTTGGGCCGGGGCCGGTTTGGCATGAGCCGATTTTGCCCGGGCGGATTTGCTCCGGGCCGGTTTGGGTTGTGCCGCCATGGACCGGGCATTCCCGGATTGAGTCGATGCGGACTGCGCTGCCGGGGTCTGCGTTGCTCCGGACTGTGCCTTTTTGGAGGTTGCCCGCTTTTTGGAGGGCGCCTGTTTGGCCTGCGGTTTCTTTGCGCCGGTTCGTCCGCCGTTGCCTGCCCGCGCTTTCGGGGCGGACTGTGCCTCCTTGCCGGACCGGGCGCCCCTGCCCGGCTGTCCGCTGCCCGCCTGGGCGGCCCTGGGCTTTGCGGCGTTGGATTTTCCTTGTCTCCCCTTGCCCGGCGGGGAACCGCTACCGGCCGTTCCCCCTCCGCCTGCCTTGGAGGCGCGGGAGGGCCGTTTACCGGAGGGCGGCATGTTTCCGGATTCCATCAGAACCGGCACCGGCCCTGCCGGCAGCGGTTCCATCCGGTCCCGGACGAACTTGAGATAGCGGAAGAAAATATCCTGGTCCGGAATGAAACGCATGTTACTGGCCGGAATCGGCAGAAGCGGGGTTGAACACGGCGCGCACCCGGTCATCCTTCGAGCTCTCCGCCGTCTTTTTGTCCGATCCGCCGTCGATGCGGCTCTTGCCCGTCGCCAGATTGAAGACCAGGCGGCGGCCCTGGAGCACGTTCTCGCCGCGCGTCAGCACGACGTCGCCGCCCATGGTGATGACCCGGCCCGGAACGTCATAGACGGCCCAGTCGCCCCGCGCGCTTTCGGCCGGGGAAACCAGATGGACCTTGCCCTTGGCGCGCAGTCTGGAAATTTCCGGCGCCCTGCCCGCCTTCCTGGCGCCCTTGTTCGAGCCGTAGTCCACCTCGAGACTGTCGGAGCGCAGAACCAGTTCGCCCTGGCGCGCAGCCACATTGCCGGTGAAGACGGCGATCTTCCTTTCCTGCTGGATTTCGAGGGCGTCGGCGTCGATCTCGACGGGCTGGCTGGTGTCATGCCCGCGCGCGGCGTAACCGGCGCCCGTTCCGGCGAGGGCGGCCGCCAGCGCCCACAGCGCCCACAGCGCGGCACACAGGAGGCGCCGCCTCAGCCTGACCGGATTTCGGACGCGTGCGGAGGGCACACTCATTCTCCTGTCCTTCCATAAAGCGCTAGCCGGAGGGCGGAGCGGCAGGTAACAGCGTCACCCGGACATTGCCTTCGAAACGGATCCGGCTGCCTTCACCGGACACCGAAAAGCCGTCGGAGCGGAGCGTTCCCATCGGCCCCTGTCCCGTAACCGCGGCGCCGCCGGTGATCGTACCCTTGTCGAGGTCGATATTGAGGGCATCCGTGCGCAGTTGGTAACCGAGTCCGGAGGACAGGTCTATGCCTCCGCCCAGCACCACCTGTGCCGCCTCGGTATCCAGCACCCCCTTGAGGGCGGAGAGCGTGAACCAGGAAACCCCGTCGACATTCACGTCGGCCTCGATCTTGTTCAACACCACCCGGCCGGGGAGATTCTCGTCGCGCCAGGCGCTTTCCGACGTGATCCGGAACGGGCTGTTCTCACCGAAGCGGGCGGAAAACTCTGGCTGCACCATCCTGAGATCGTCGGCGAGCGGGCCGGTTTCGGCGAAACTGAGCTTGAGCGTGTCGTCGGCCTTGTACATGAAGGCATGGAGCATCACCACGCCGATCACGAGCAGTGCAAGGGCGGGCAGAATCACCCGCATCATGCGCACGATCCGGCTGTGACGCGCGGCCCCCTTGAGGGCCACAAGGCTGGGCACCCGCCGTCCGCCCGGACCGGTCATGCCAATTCGCCGGCGCCTCGGCCCCGACGCAGCGTCGGCTGCCGCTGCACGGCCGGACTGTCCGCCGGTCGTCTCCTCCTGTGCCGCTGCCGTTCGCTGTGTCTGCATGCCTGTCACGGTAGCCGTCCCGTCGACCGGACTACCGCCTTTCATCCTCGGGACCGGATTCTGTTTCCGGAATTCACGCCCCTCGACTTTCCCGCCCCCATGCGCCCTTGCGGACGCCTGTGCTGCCGCGTGCCTTTCCGCCGGTAATCGCCGGAAATGCCGCCAGCCTATGAGTAACCTTCTCTTAACCGCGAAATATGGTCGCTGAAAGGGAAAGGGTCAACTGCGGGGCCACACGCTGCCCGCTCAATGGGCGAAGATGTCTTCCTCGCTCCAGCCCGCCAGGTCCAGTTCGGCGCGCACAGGCAGGAAGGCGAAGCAGGCGCGCGCCAGCGCCTCCCGGCCTTCTCTCGCGAGCATGTGATCGAGAACCTCGCGAATGCGATGCAGGTAAAGCACGTCCGCCGCCGCGTAGTCCAGTTGGGCGTCGGTCAGCTTCTCCGTGCCCCAGTCCGAGCTTTGCTGCTTTTTCGATAGTTCGACGCCGATCAGTTCGCTCGCCAGGTCCTTCAGGCCGTGGCGGTCGGTATAGGTGCGCACCAGCTTGGAGGCGATCTTGGTGCAGTAGATGGGTGAGACGGTCACCCCCAGATAGTGCCGGAACACCGCCACGTCGAAGCGGGCGAAGTGGAACAGCTTGGTGACGCGCGGGTTGGCCAGCAGCGCCTTGAGACGGGGCGCGTCATAGCTGCGCCGGTCGAACTGCACCAGATGGGCGGTGCCGTCTCCGGAAGAGAGCTGCGCCACGCACAGCGCGTCGCGGCCCGGCCTCAGGCCCATGGTTTCGGTATCGACGGCAACCGTTTCGCCCAGATCCAGGTCCGGCGGCAGATCGCCCTTGTGCAGGGTGACGCTCATGAGATTCGCCTCGCTCCGGCAGCAACGAAGCCTGTTTGAGCCCATCGCGGCGGGAAGATCAAGGCGGGGAATGGGGGGCGGAGACACACAGCGGTGCAGCGGAGCGCGCGGAGAAAGGGGAAGCTCTACCGGAACCGGACGTTCATGCCGGACCGAATCGCCTTATGTTGCGCGGTTGAGTCGGAAATTTCCGGCTGCCGCATTTGCGCGAGGCTGGCCGAATTGTAACTGCAAGAGGACTCGAACCTTACGGTCACGGAAACCCGCAGGCTGCCGACGCCGGTCCTGTCTGGTGGGGACGGGATTAACCGTATCCGTCACACCCTTGCGCGAGATGTGACGAGGCGGCGGGGCCCGAACAGACCGATGGTCACGCCCACCATGAGCGCGGCGGGTGGGCCATAGATCACGAGGTACAGCAGCACCTTGTCGAGCATCGCTTCCATGTGGTCCTCCTCAGTAAACGCCAAGCACAAACGATACCGTGATGGTGTAGGCGGTGGCAAGCATGGCGAAGATCAGCCACACCCCCACCTTGGTGGACAGGCGGTTCGGCCGGGAGGTTCGAAGCACTTGGATGGCGGCACCGGCAATGACGCCGAGGCCAGCCAGCAGGGCAAGACCGAGTAGGGCTTTGATGAACAGCATAGGCTCTCCCTCCCCTTTTTGTTTGGCGGGCTGTCAAGCACCGGATTCACCCCCTCAGGAAAGCCACTTTGAGCGCATCGGCGCATCCGCCACAACGAACCGGGCTCCCTCTTTGCGTGCAAAATTCAACCAAGAAGAGGATAAGGCAGACCGGGCGCTTTCCCTGCCAGCACGGAGGGTGCGCACGTTGTGTTCACGCAGGAGAGACGGCGGGACGTCAAAGCGTGGAAACGGTCATCCGAAACCGTGGTGCCCAGGAGAGGACTCGAACCTCCACGACCATACGGTCACTAGCACCTGAAGCTAGCGCGTCTACCAGTTCCGCCACCTGGGCATGAGGCACGGAGGCGGAGCGCGGGCCGCTCCGCGGGAGCCGGAGATAACCGCATGGGGCGCCCGCTTGTCAACGGGGTCCTGCGAGAAAACGCCCGTTCCGGCGGCGCCCGCGACATCACGGCCGGGATGTCCACTTGGAGCGGATGCGCGCTATCGGGTAGAACGCTGAACGGGGGACGGGCATTCCGCCGTGGAAGGCCCGCCCGGGCGGCTTCCCGCCGGGGTTATCAATCCACTGGGCAACGCATGGCAAGAGAGATCATCACGGTTTTCGGGGGCTCGGGCTTTCTGGGCCGCAATGTGGTTCGCGAATTGGCGCGGGCGGGCTATCGCATAAGGGTGGCGGTGCGCAAGCCCCACGAAGCCCACTTTCTCCAGCCCCTGGGCGGGGTGGGACAGATCAGCCTCCAGGCCGTCAATATCCGCGACGAGCGCAGCGTGGAACGCGCCCTCGACGGCGCCTCGGGCGCGGTGAACCTGGTGGGCATTCTTTATCAAGGCGGAAAGCAGCGCTTCCGGGCGCTGCACGCGGAGGCTCCCGGCCGCATCGGGCGACTCGCCACCGGGAAGGGGGTGGAGCGGGTGATCCACATTTCGTCGATCGGGGCGAACCCGCGCTCGCCCTCCCGCTACGCCCGCACCAAGGCGGCCGGGGAACGGGCGCTGCGGGAACAGTTTCCGCAGGCCACGATCCTGCGGCCGTCCATCATGTTCGGCCCGGAGGACGGGTTCTTCAGGCGCTTCGCCGCCATGGCGGCGCTGCCGGGGCTGGTGGCTCCGGTACTCCCGCTCATGGGCGGCCGGACGAAGTTCCAGCCGGTGCATGTGGACGATGTGGCCGACGCGGTGGTCACCTGCCTTCGCGACGCGCACACGGCCGGGCGCATTTACGAACTCGGGGGGCCGGAAGTCCTCACCTTCCGCGAATGGATGGAACTGATGCTCGAGGTGATCGAGCGCAAAAAGCCGCTGATGCCGGTGCCCATGTTCATGGCCCGGATCATGGGCTTCTTCATGGGAATGCTGCCCAACCCGCCCCTGACGCTGGACCAGGTCCGCCAGCTCAAGATCGACAACGTCGTGCGGCCGGGCGGCGAGGAAAATGTGGGCACGATACAGGACCTGGGGATCCAGCCCACTGCGGCGGAAGTCATCCTGCCCACCTATCTGTGGCGCTTCCGGCCGCGTGGTCAGTATGCCGATTATCACACCTGAGCGGGTGGGCTGCCTTCGGATGAGACGCCGTGGCGCGCCGGTGTGAGAAGGAAGACCGCCACGAACACGGCGGCTCGCGTCTTCCCCGGCGGCCGGCGCACCGCATCATGTGCCATAGACCAGCCACAGCAGGACCGCACCCAGAAGCAGCCGGTAGATCACGAAGGGCGCGAAACCGATCCGGTTGACCCAGGACATGAACACCCAGATAGAGGCATAGGCCGCCGCGAAGCTGAGCACCATGGCGGTCACGGCGTCGGCCTGCAGGGCGTTTTCGCCGCTGCGGATCAGCTCGATGCCCGCCAGCAGGCCGAAGGCGGCAATGGTGGGGATCGAGAGCAGCATGGAAAAGCGCGCGGCTTCGGCGCGCTCATAGCCCAGGAAGCGCCCCGCCGTCATGGTGATGCCGGCGCGGCTGGTCCCCGGGATCAGCGCCAGCACCTGCGCCAGGCCGATGACCAGAGCGCCCTTCAGGGTCAGATCGTCCATCATCCGGAAGCGCATGCCGATCCGGTCGGCCTCGTAAAGCAGCAGGGCGAAGAGAATGGTGGCCCAGGCGATCACCTCCGCGCTGCGCAGCAGGGCAACGGCGCCGGTAACGTACAGCAGGCCGCCGATCAGAATGGTCGGGATGGTGGCGGCGATGAGATAGCCCAGCAGGCGGGCGTCGGGCGTCATCCGGATGCGGAGCAGGTCCGGTACGCCGCGGAACAGGCGCATGACCTCGGTACGGAAATAGAGCATCACCGCGAACAGGGAGCCCACATGCACCGCCACATCGATCAGCGGGCCCTGGTCCGGCGTGCCCAGAAGCTGCGAGGGCAGAATCAGGTGCGCGGAGGAACTGACGGGCAGAAACTCCGTCAGGCCCTGAATGACGGCCAGAAGCGCAAGAAAGCCGAGAGGCATGGCCCAGTGTTCCCCTGAGGCAGGACACGGCCCGGCACCCCGTCCGGCCGCGCCGCCGCGCTGTGCTGCCACAGCGCCCGCGCCCGTGCAAGCGCCCGCATTGACGCGCGCCCGCGCCCGCCGCCAAATGGGCGCCCATGCTGGAACTGATTCACATGCCGCTGTGCCCCTGGGGCCGCAAGGTTCGGCTGGTGCTCGCGGAAAAGAAGATGGAAGCGCGGCTGACGACCGCCAGCCCGTGGGACATGGGCGATGCCATTTACGACCTCAATCCGGCGGGCGAACTGCCGGTGCTGCTGGACGGGGAACGGCCGCTGGCCGACAGCGGCGCCATCGCCGAATTCCTGGAGGAAACCCGGCGCGAGCCGTCCCTCATTCCGGGCAATGCCCATGAGCGGGCCGAGGTGCGCCGCCTCGCCGCCTGGTTCGACGTGAAATTCGCGCGGGACGTCACGGGCAACATTCTCGATGAGAAGATCTACAAGTTGCTGAAGCGGGCGGGCGAGCCCGACATGGCGCGTATCCGCGCCGGCATCAGGAACCTGAATGTGCATCTGGACTATGTCAGCTATCTGTCCAGGCACCGGAACTGGCTCGCCGGACAGCATCTGAGCCTGGCGGACTTTGCCGCGGGCGCGCATCTGTCCTGTCTCGATTATGTGGGCGTCGTGCCCTGGTCGAAGTTTTCCGAAGCCGCCGAATGGTACCGGCGTCTCAAATCCCGGCCCGCCTTTCGCGGCGTGCTCGCCGACCGCATTCCGGGCTTCCGGCCGCCGGAACACTACGCCGATCCCGATTTCTGACTGTGCCGGCAGGCGGGGCGGGCACGCTGCGATTGCTTTTGACCGGGTCCGGCCGCGCCCATTATTGTGTTTTGCGGCAACGGAGCTGTGGGGACGGCGATGACCAGCCGAAGAGTAAAATTCTTCCTCATTCTTACCGTGATCGGCGCCGCCACGGGCACCGCCGGGGCGGCGGCCGTGTCCCGAACCCAGTTGCAGGATTACGCCCAGTGGAACGCCAGGGTCGACGCCGTGATGCAAACCGCCTCCAGGCTGGCCGGGCGTACCGAGCGGCTCGACGCGCTGTCGCGCGAGATCGCCAGCGGATCGGTGAGCGACGAAGACGCGCGGCTGCGGGGCGCGGCGATCATTTCCGATCTGCGCACGCGGCTGGCGAAAATCCGCGCGCGGGCCCGCAACCTGCCGCCCCCGCCCGTGACGGCGCACCAGGCCCGGAACAAGGCCGCACAGGTAAAACGCCAGTATACGGACCAACTGACCGAGAAAGTGGCCGGAATCGTGGAGTCTTCGGTCGCAATCTATGAGTCGGCCATTTCGGGCGAAAAGACGGTCGAAAAAAAGCTTTACATGAAATTCAGCCAGCAGATGATCGTGCTGCTGGAGGCGGAAAACCAGACCAATCTGGCAGCCATTGCGTCGCAGCCCGCTGATCCCCTCCATCCGCAATACCATCTGCTTTCCTGTGTGGTAGAAACCAACGAAGCCATGATGGCCATCTGGAACGCCATCATCGACGTCAGCCGGGGCCAGGATGCTTCCCGCATCCACGCCCGCATGACCCGGCGCATCGGGCGCGCCGGCAGCCGCGTCAAGACCCTGACGCGAAAGGGGCGCGAGCAGGTGAAGACATACCGCAAGCTGTTCAGGGAGGGGCGGCAGCGGGGAGAGTACCCCAAGGTCCAGGTCGACCTTCTCAACCGGATGATGGACACCTATGAACCGGCCTATGACGTGGAAGAAAAGATTGCCGACGCGCTTCTGGCCTATTCCGAACTGCCCAATATGGCGGAACAGACCGACGCCCACCGCCGCAAGGCCGAAGAGATCCTGGGCGCAATCGGCCCTCTTGCCGAACGGCGCGAGAAATTACAGGCCCGGCGCACCCAGATGGCGGCCAATCTCTGAGCCCGTCCGCGCGGGGGCCGGAACGTGACGGACCTCGCGCGCCGCATTGAAGGTGAGGCCCGGGACCTCGGGTTCGAGGCCATCGGCATCACCCGCCCCGCCGCCGCCGCCCGGGCAGGAGAACGCTTAGTGGAGTTTCTGCATCTGGGCCGCCACGGCACGATGCACTGGATGGCCTCCCGCGCGGACGAACGCGCCCATCCCAACGCCCTGTGGCCCGGCGCCCGTTCGGTGATCGTGTGCGCCATGAATTACGGCCCGCACCGCGATCCGCTGAAGGCGCTTGAGCGCAGGTCACACGGTGCGGTCTCCGTCTATGCTCAGGGCCGGGACTATCACGACGTCCTCAAGAAACGCCTGAAACGGCTGGCCCGCTGGCTGTGCGAAAGCGAGGGCGGCGAGGTGAAAGTGTTCGTCGACACCGCGCCCGTCATGGAAAAACCGCTGGCGGAAGCGGCGGGCGTGGGCTGGCAGGGCAAGCACACCAATCTGGTCAGCCGTGAGCATGGCTCCTGGCTGTTCCTGGGCGCCATCTTCACGACCCTGGATATCGCACCGGATACGCCGGAGGCGGATCATTGCGGTTCCTGCCGCCGCTGTCTCGACATCTGCCCCACGGATGCCTTCCCCGCGCCCTATCAACTCGATGCGCGGCGCTGCATTTCCTATCTGACCATCGAGCACAAGGGCCACATCCCGCGCGAATTCCGGGCGGCGATCGGTAACCGCATCTATGGCTGCGACGACTGCCTGGCCGTCTGTCCGTGGAACAAGTTCGCCGGCCGGGCGCGCGAGGCCGCCTTCCATGCCCGGGCGGAACTGGACATGCCGCCCCTCGCCGACCTCGTTGAACTCGACGATGCCAGTTTCCGGGCGGTCTTCGCAGGCTCGCCCATCAAGCGGACGGGGCGCGACCGCTTCGTGCGCAACGTGCTGATCGCCATCGGCAATTCGCAGGATCCCGGCCTTGTGCCCGCGGCGAGGCGAAGGCTCGATGACGCCAGCGCTCTGGTGCGCGCGGCGGCGGTGTGGGCGCTCTCGCGCCTCATGGATGCCCCGGCGTTCCGGACACTGTACGATGCCCGCGCGGCCGCCGAAACGGATCCGGACGTGGCCGCGGAATGGACGGCGGGACTGACGCCCGTCCGGCATGCAGGCTAGTCAGCAGGCGGGGCCGCCCCATGACGCACATTCGGGACGTTCCGGCGCCGCCGCTGCGCACGACCCACGCCCGCGTGTTCGCCATCGCCTGGCCCATCATTCTGGCAAACGCCGCCACGCCCCTGACCGGCATCGTGGACACCGCCGTCATCGGGCGACTGGGCGAGCCCGCCCTCTTGGGCGCCATCGCCGTGGGCGCGCTGATCTTCAACTTTCTCTACTGGGGCTTCGGCTTCCTGCGCATGGGCACCACCGGGCTGACGGCGCAGGCCGAAGGGGCCGGAGACGAACTGCAGGTGCGCGCCTGGATGGCGCGGGCCGCCGCGCTGGGCGCTGCATGCGGACTGGCGTTGCTGATCCTGCAATGGCCGATCGCTCAGGGGGCCTTCGGCCTGCTCGAGGCCAGTTCCGCCGTGGAGAGCGAGGCCGGGGCCTATCTCTCCCTGCGAATCTGGGGCGCGCCCGCGGCGTTGACCGTCTATGCGGCGATGGGCTGGTTCATCGGCCTGGGCCAGAGCCGGAAAGTCCTGGCCCTGACCGTCTTCCAGAACGGGGTGAATGCGGCGCTGGATATCCTGTTCGTCGCGGGTTTCGGCTGGGGGGTGGAGGGCGTCGCCATCGGCACGGCGCTTGCCGAGTGGTCGGCGGGCCTGCTTGCCCTCGCGCTGATCCTGCTTACCTTGAGGGAGCGAAACCGGCGCACCGGCCCGCTCGCCCTGCCCCGCGCGGAGCTGACCGACCCCCTTCAATTGGGACGGATGCTCGCCGTCAACCGCGACATTTTCATCCGTACACTGCTTCTGATCTCGGCTTTCGCCTGGTTTACCGCCCAGGGCGCGGCGGCGGGCGACGTGACGCTGGCGGCCAATCACGTACTGCTGCAGTTCGTGGCATTCTCGGCCTTCTTTCTGGACGGGTTCGCCTTTGCCGCCGAAACGCTGGTGGGCCGCGCCGTGGGCGCCCGGGCGCCCGTGCTGCTGGCCGATGCCGTGCGCCGCTCCACCCATCTGGCGGTAGCGGCCGCCGCCCTGCTTTCCCTCGGTTTCTGGCTGGCGGGCCCGCTGTTCATACAAGAACTGAGCGCCGACGATGCCGTGCGCGCGGCGGCGGTGACCTTCCTGCCCTGGGCCGCCCTGCAGCCGCTGGCCGCCGTCTGGTGTTTCCAGTTCGACGGCATTTTCATCGGCGCCACGCGCGGACGCGAAATGCGCAATGCGATGATCCTGTCCTTCGCCTTCTATCTGGCGGCCTGGAAGGCGCTGGAGGGCCCCCTGGGCAATCACGGCCTGTGGCTGGCCTTTGTGGGCTTTTTCCTGATCCGCGGGGTCACCCTGTGGGCCTATTACCCGGCGGTGCGGCGCAGCGCGGACCCGGCTGCAGAAGCGAGGGGAGAGAAGCAAGCAGCGAGAGGGGGTTGAGCGTCAGCGGGAGGGAGTGAACGCTTGGCGTATCGGTTCGACGGCCGAAATCACGCAGGAGCAAGGCGAGCCCTCTCGCTCCTCGCTTCTCTTCACTGGCTCCTCGACTCCGCGCCCACGGCGTCGGCCACCGATGTGAAACCGTCCTGCTGCAGGCAGGCGCGCAAATCATTCAGAATGCGGCGAACCAGCCCCGGCCCGTCATAGATGAGAGCGGTATAGAGCTGCACCAGGCTGGCCCCGGCGCGGATCTTCTCATAGGCGTCGCGGCCGGAGGAAACGCCGCCCGCCCCCACAAGCGGCAGACGCCCTTCCGTATGCTCGTAGAAGCGGCGGAGCACCGAGGTGGACAGCGCCAGCAGCGGCGCACCCGAAAGGCCGCCCGCCTCATCCGCATGCGGATCGTGCAAGCCGGGAGGCCGGGAGACCGTGGTGTTGCCGACGACAAGGCCGTCGATACCGGCGCCGAGCGCTACCGCGGCGATATCGCCGATCATGGAGTCGTCCAGGTCCGGCGCCACCTTGAGCAGCAGCGGCCTGGGCGGCATGCCCGCTTCCGTCAGGTCCGCCCGGCGGTCCATCAGCCGGTGCAGAAGCTCCTCCAGCGCCCCGCGCTCCTGCAGGCCGCGCAGGCCCGGCGTGTTGGGCGACGACACGTTTACGGTGAAATAATCGGCGTAGGAATAAAGCTTGGACAACCCATGAATGTAATCCGCAGGCCGGTCCGCCGAATCCCGGTTCGCGCCGATATTGACACCCAGGATTCCCGGACGGGAATGCAGCCGGGAAAGGCGGGTACGGACCTTCTCAATACCCTCATTGTTGAAACCCAGCCGGTTGATGACGGCCAGATCCCGTTCCAGCCGAAAGATGCGGGGGCGGGGATTGCCCGCCTGGGGACGGGGCGTCACCGTGCCCGCCTCCACGAAACCGAACCCGAACGCGAACATGGCCTGCACCACCTCGGCATTCTTGTCGAAACCCGCCGCCAGCCCCAGCGGATTGGGAAAATCCATTCCGAACACGTTGCTTCTCAGCAACGGATCGGGAAGAACCTTCCTGCCGTTACGGAAGGGGGGCAGCATTTGCAGAATCGTAAGGCTGCGGACAATCAGACGGTGAGCCGCCTCGGCCTCCAGGCGGAACAGCAAGGGACGGATGAGAGGAAACGGATCGGGCATGGGCGCCTGCCAGTTTCGGAAACGCGCGGGAGCGTGCCGGTTCGATCCGCGCCTTCCCGCATAGCGCGAGGCGGGCCGGTCCGCATACCCCGTAATCGTCACGTGACATCCAGCGCGGGGATGGCAGGGCGACTGTAGTCTTCCGCCCGCACCGCGCAAGCCAATCGGGGTATCAACCCCCGATCCATCTTATACCGCCACCCCACGCATTTGGCGTATGGACGCCCGCGAGTACAACGCTATAACGTTACCTACCCAGGTAAACCTTCCGGGTGCAGTTCCACCACAGAAGGTCGCTCAATGATCTCGCATAACGACATTTGGACAGCCATTGACGCATTGGCAGCACGGCACGGCATGTCCGTCTCGGGTCTGGCGCGGCGCGCCGGGCTGGACCCGACGGCGTTCAACCGGTCCAAGCGTGTCATGTCCAATGGCAAACGGCGCTGGCCGACAACCGAGAGCATTTCCAAGGTTCTCGCGGCCACCGGCGATTCATTCGCCAACTTCGCCTCGCTGGTCGAGAACGACCAGCCGGATGCCGACACGCGGATTCCCGTCATCGGGTTCGCCCAGGCCGGAGTTGCCGGCTATTTCGACGACGGCGGATTTCCCGTCGGCTCCGGGTGGGAGGAAGTCAGCCTGCCCAACGTGGAGGACACCGGCGTCTACGCCTTGAAAATCAACGGCGACAGCATGGAGCCGGTGTTCCGGGAAGGCGACATCATCCTCATTTCGCCGCGCGCGCGGATTGAATGCGGGGACCGGTGCGTCGTGAAGACCGTGGACGGCGAAGTGATGGCCAAACAACTGGCCCGCAAGACCGAAGACACGATCGAGCTGCATTCGCTCAATCCCGCTTACGGTGCGCGGGTCCTGCCCCGCCGGAATATCTCGTGGGCAGGCCGCATCATGTGGGCGAGCCAATAGCAGCGCCGGTCATCCAGACACGGAAGCGCCGGGCGTCTGCGAAGCGTCCGGCGCTTTTCTTTCGAGCGCCCCGTCGATCAGCGCCGCCGTTTCCCGCAGACCGTAGAGAGCCACGAAAGAGCCGAAACGCGGCCCCTGGCTCTGCCCCAGCAGCACCTCGTAGAGCGCCCGGAACCAGTCGCGCAGGTTTTCGAAGGCATGGGCCTTGCCCACGGCGTAGACCTCGTTCTGGATCGTTTCGGCTTCCGGGGCGGGCTCCGAGGCGGCCATCTTTTCCAGCCTGCTCTTGAGATCGAGCAGCGCCGCCCGTTCCGTATCGGTCGGCAGACGGAAGGTTTTGGCCGGTTTCACGAAATCGTGGAAATAATTGATCGCGTAGGTGACCAGCCGGTCGAGCAACGGGTGGTTGTCCGGCGACAGGGACGGGTCATAGCGGCGCAGGAAGCCCCAGAGCACCGTGTGATCCTCCGAATTGCTGGCGCTGACCAGGTTGAGCAGCACGTTGAAGCTGACCGGCACCGTCTCGCGCGGCGGTTCGCCCGTATGCACATGCCAGACGGGATTGCCCAGCCGCGCCTTCCCGTCCTGCTCCGCGAAGGAATGCAGATGGGAAATATATTCATCCACCGTCTTGGGGATGACATCGAAATAAAGCCGCTTGGCCTTGCGCGGGCTCTGGAACATGTAGAGCGACAGGCTTTCGGGCGAGGCATAGCGCAGCCATTCCTCGATGGTCAGCCCGTTGCCCTTCGACTTGGAAATTTTCTGCCCCTTCTCGTCCAGGAACAGTTCGTAGGAGAAGCCTTCGGGCGGCATGCCGCCCAGCGCCTTCACGATGCGCGAGGACAGTCTGACGGAATCGATCAGGTCCTTGCCCGCCATTTCATAGTCGACGCCCAGCGCGTACCAGCGCATGGCCCAGTCGGCCTTCCACTGCAGCTTGCAGTTTCCGCCCGTGACCGGAAGTTCCGTACGCGTCCCGTCCTCGTCCTCGAAGACGATTGTGCCGGCGTCCGCATCGCGCTCCAGCACGGGGACCTGAAGCACCTTGCCCGTCTTCGGGCTGACGGGCAGGAACGGGCTGTAGGTGCGCCGCCGCTCCTCGCCCAGCGTGGGCAGGATGATGGCCATGACCTCGTCATAGCATTCGAGCACGCGGCGCAGCGCCTCGTCGAAGCGCCCGGACCTGTAGCAATCCGTGGAGCTTACGAATTCATAGTCGAAGCCGAACTCGTCCAGAAAGGCGCGCAGGCGCGCATTGTTGTGGGCGGAGTAACTCTCATGGGTGCCGAACGGATCGGGGATCGCCGACAGCGGCTTGCCCAGATGCGCGTGCAGCATCTCCTGCTGCGGCAGGTTGGAGGGCACCTTGCGCAGGCCGTCCATGTCGTCGGAGAAGGCGATCAGGCGCGTGGGCCGGTCCGACAGCAGGGAAAAGGCATGGCGCACCATGCTGGTGCGCGCCACCTCGCCGAACGTGCCGATATGGGGCAGGCCCGAGGGGCCGTAGCCGGTCTCAAATATCACTGCGCCTTCCAGCTCGGCGGCCGGGCGGGCGAGCACCTTGCGCGCCTCCTCGAAAGGCCACGCGCGGGCCTCGGCGGCGAAAGCTTTCAGGATTTCGGTATCTGTCTCGGGCATGGCTGTAATCCCGTTCGGAGGCGGCATTGGGGCGCGCCAAGCTAGTGCGCACGACGGGGAGCGTCAACGCGGGGCATCTGCTTATATCTGTTGCGACCGCTTGACGGAGTGGACAGCCATACCCATTTAGCATATGCTTTGGCATATGCCACAGGAGGTCAGTATGGATGCAGAACGGCATGTCCGGCTTTTCAGAAACGGCCGCAACCAGGCCGTCCGAATTCCGCGCGAATTCGAACTGCCCGGCGAAGATGCCGTCATGCGCAAGGAGGGAGGCCGGCTGATCATCGAGCCCGCCCGGCCGAAATCCCTGCTGGCGCTTCTCGCGACGATGGAACCCGTCGAGGAGAAGTTTCCGGGCATCCCGGATTCGCCGCCGGATCCCGTCGATCTCTGATGCGGTATCTTCTGGATACGAACATTGTTTCCGGTCTTGTCCGCAATCCGCAAGGCTCTGTGACGGACCGCATCCGCCAGGAGGGCGAGTCGCAGGTCTGCACCAGCATCATCGTAGCGGCCGAGTTGCGCTATGGCGCGGTGAAACGGCAGTCAAAGCGGCTTTCGGATCAGCTCGAGGCGGTACTGGGCGCACTCGAACTCCTGCCTTTTGAGCCGCCGGCGGACAAAGCCTACGGCGATCTGCGTCATCATCTGGAGAAGTCAGGGCAGAAAATCGGCGGCAATGATCTGCTGATCGCCGCACAGGCCCTCGTGAACGGCCTCACCGTGGTCACCGACAACATGCGAGAATTCGCCCGCATCGACGGCCTGAGATGTGAGAACTGGCTGCGGTGAGCGGGCCCCAACCGGGCTGTCGCATTCAATCCGGAACGCTGACAGCCCGGAATTCACCCGTTTCTTCGTTCAAATCGACGATGCGCATACGGAGATTGTCATCGGGCTGACATTCGACAACCCGCCTGATTCCGGCATTCTCGTCCTTTGCCTTTGCGATTATGACGTGGAAAATTCCGTTACAGTACTCGCGCGCCCATTCGAGGTTCTTGATGCGCTCGCTGTTACCCGGAAACCTTGTCCAGTCCACATTCGCCCTTTCCAGGCGTTCATCGTAGGTGAGAACGCCGTCTTCGCGGGTGAACCTGTCCTCCCACAACACGAGTACGACAAGATTGTCGGCTTCGTTTCGGGCCGACCAGCTCCAGCGTATGTTCCTGGGCTTGGCGCCGAAATACTGAAACGCTGCAGTCCGGGTCCATTTTCTGGACATGCTGCCCCCTCTCATCCATGCCGAAACCCTAACCAATACCTAACCTTGTATCGGGCGCGCAAGATCGCGCTATATTCCCTCCATGACCGCCGCAGATTCGGAAGCGTTGGAGCAGATCGCCGCGCTGGTGCCCGCGGGCACGGGCGCGGTTGCCGTGACGGCGGAGGGCGAGGTGGACCACCTTACCCGCCTGCAGGCGGCAGAGCGGCTGCGCTCGGGCAATGTGCTCGTCTGCCATGCGGGGTTCGTCGCTGCGCGGCTGGGGGCGAAGTTTCACAAGGGCGAGGCGCGCCGTGCGGGCCTTCTCGACATTCTCGAACTCTTCGCCTTCGTCCGCCCGGCCGAGCAATGCACCCCCAGTCCGCGCGGGCTGGCGCGGGCCCTGGGCCTACCCCTTCCCGAAACGCCGGAGGACGAGGCGCTGACCCTGTTCCGGGCCGCGCAGCGGCTGCGCGCGGATGCGGAACACCCGGACTATCCGTATCAGGATTTCTTCTGGCCGGTGGCTCAGGCGCTCGCCCGGACGGGCTGGGGCTGGGCGGAGCACCTGCCCGCCCTGCCCGAAGGTGCACGTTCCGAAAACTTCGACGTCTGGACCCGCCTGCCCGAATGGAGCGAGCGCGGCAGCCGGTCGCCACGCGGAAAACCCGAACTGACGCCGGAGCGCATCGCCGCCGGGCTGCGCGCCGTCCTGGGCCCGGAACGCGCGCCCCGCACCGGCCAGACCGACTATGCCCTCGCCGCCGCGCAGGCTTTCGCCGGGGCTAAGGAAACCTCCCTCGTTCTGGCGGAGGCGGGCACGGGCATCGGCAAGACGCTGGGCTATCTCGCCCCTGCCCTTCTGTGGGCGGAGGAAACCGGCGGTCCGGTATGGATCTCCACCTACACCAAGAACCTGCAGCGGCAACTGGATGCGGAGCTTGCCCGCCTGTTCCCGGACCCGGTGAAGCGCAACCGCCATGTGGCGGTGCGCAAGGGCCGCGAGAACTATATCTGCCTGCTGAATTTCCAGGAGGCGGCGGGCCTCGCCGCGCTGGGCGGACGGGGCGCCGACCCGGTGACCATGGGCCTGATCGCGCGCTGGATCCGCTACAGCCGCGACGGCGACATGGTGGGCGGGGATTTCCCCGCCTGGCTGGGCGGCATGGACGGGCTCACCGACCGGCGCGGAGAATGCCTGCACGCCGCCTGCCCCCATTACCGCAAATGCCCCATCGAGCGGGCGGCGCGCCGCGCCCGGCAGGCGCGCGTCGTGGTCGCCAACCATGCACTCGTCCTCTCCCGCGCTGCGCAAGATTTGCACCTGCCGCCCGATGCGGCCGAGGGCGAACGCACAGGGGAGCCACCGACACACCTGATCTTCGACGAGGGGCACCATCTGTTCGACGCGGCCGACTCCGCCTTCTCTTCCCATCTGACGGGTACGGAGCTTTCCGAACTGCGCCGCTGGGTGCGGGGGCCGGAGGCGCGCGGGCGCCTGCGCGTGCGCGGGCTTTCGGAGCGCATCGGCGATCTCGTGGATGACCTGCCGGACGGGCCGGAGCTGATCCGCAAGGCGCAACGCGCCGCCGCCGGCCTGCCGGGGCCGGGCTGGCAGGGCAGATTGCGCCAGGAATCGCCGGCGGGCCCGTGCGAAGCTTTCCTCGCCGCCCTCCGCGCGCATGTGCTGGAGAAGGCCGAAATGCGCACATCGGGCGCGCAGATGGAAGCGGAAATTCATCCCGCTACGGACGAGTTGATACGGGCGGCCGGCCGTTGTGCGGATGTGCTGCTGTCGCTCGAAGTTCCGCTGGCGGATCTGGCGCGGGGGCTGCGCGCCGCCATCGGCCGGGCGGCGGACGCGGACGCGCCTGATTACGAACTCGCCACGCTGAACCGCATGGAAGCGGCAGCCCGCGCGCTGGACCGCCGGGCCTGCGGGTTGCTTGCGGGCTGGCGGCGCATGCTTTCCGCCCTGGAGGAGGGCACGCCCGAAGCCTTCGTGGACTGGGCTTCGCTCGACTTCGCCTTCGGGCGGCTGATGGATGCGGGGCTGCACCGGCACCATGTCGATCCCATGGCGCCGCTGGCGGCCCATGTCTACGGGCCCGCGAAGGGCGTGGTGGTGACCTCGGCCACCCTGCGCGATGCCCCGGATGAGCCGGGCACGGAGGATCCGGACGGCTGGCAGGCCGCCTCCGCGCGGCTGGGGGCCCGCCACCTGTCCCGCCCGCCCGTGACCGCTTCCGTGCCCTCGCCCTTCGATTACGGCGCCCGGACACGGGTTTTCGTGCTTACCGACGTGGGCCGCGACGATGCAGGCGAGGTGGCAACCGCGCTGGCCGAACTGTTCACGGCGGCAGGCGGCGGCGCGGTGGGCCTGTTCACGGCCATCAGACGGCTGAAGGCCGTCTGGAAGGAACTGGCCCCCCGGCTCGCCGATTCCGGCCTGCCGCTCTTCGCTCAGCATGTGGACGCGATGGACACGGGCACGCTGGTGGATGTGTTCCGTGAGGAAACGGATTCCTGCCTTCTGGGTACGGATGCCGTGCGCGATGGCATTGACGTCCAGGGCCGCTCGCTGCGGCTGATGGCGCTGGACCGCGTGCCCTGGCCGCGCCCCGACATTCTGCACAAGGCGCGCCGGGCCCGCGGGGACGGGCGTTCCCTCGACGACCAGATCGTGCGGCTGCGCCTCAAACAGGCCTATGGCCGCCTGATCCGCCATGAGGACGACCGGGGCGTCTTCGTCGTGCTCGACCGGCGCACGCCCTCGCGCCTGCTCGCCGCCCTGCCGCCGGGGGTACGCGTGGAACGCGTGCCGCTGGCCGAGGCGACGGCGGAAATCCGAGCTTTTCTCGCGCTTGAAGGAGCGAGGGGAGAGAAGCGAGAAGCGAGAGGGCTTGCGACGAAATGAAGAGACCTTCTCGCTTCTCGCTGCTCTTCCCTCGCTTCTCGCCGGCCTTGCCAGCCGCCGGGGGATTGCCTATCGTGCCGCCCGCGACCCGCCGGGCGGGCGCGCTTTCCGGCGCATAAGGGGAGGTTTTCGTGACCCAGGCCATCAGTCCACAGACGGCTCTGATTTACGTGATGGTGCTTGTTTCCGCTGCGGACGCCTCGATGTCCGACAACGAGCTGCGCACCATCGGCAACATCGTCGGCACGTTCCCGGTGTTCAGCGGCATGGACAAGGAGCGCCTCATCAAGGCCGCCGAGGAATGCGGCGCTATCATGTCGGAAGACGACGGCCTGGAAACCGTGCTGGGGCTGGCGAAGGACGCGCTTCCCGAAAAGCTGCGCGAGACGGCCTATGCGTTTGCCGTGGAGGTTGCCACCGCCGACGACCGGCTGGGACAGGAGGAACTGCGCGTTCTCGAGCTGATCCGCGCCCGGCTCAGCATCGACCGGCTGGCCGCGGGCGCCATCGAGCGCTCGGCAAGGGCGCGGCATATGAGGGCGTGAGACGGGGCAGCGGCCCAAGACTGCTCAACCGCCCCGGTAGTCGTTCTCACCCCAGCCGCTTCCGGCCGACCATAAGAGGGCGCCGAAAATCAGGGTGCCAAGCGCGGTGAGGGCCTTCCTCGCACCGAAAGCAATTTCGTAACTTTCGACCCTGCTCGCCGCAGCAACCAGCGCAAAGGAAACGATCCACGTCGCGCAGACCATGACACCGCCTGCCAGAAGCGGCATCAAGATGCGAACCACGAAATACCGGCGCCGCGCTGCCGCCCTGTCCAAACTCGAAAGGCTCGAACGCGCCGCCGGCGATTCGAAAACCTAACTCAATTGCGACAGCAGAACAGCCCCCACCAGACTGACTGTGGAACTGATTAAAAAACTGTCGAAAATCGCTGCAGATGGAGAAGGTGCTTCCTCATATACCGTTACAATGATCATAAACATAACTTCGATAGAAAGACCTATCAGAACAATAGT
>JBKHIN010000123.1:0-7822 GCA_046538635.1 Alphaproteobacteria bacterium | reverse complement strand
AGGATACGCCAGAAACGGTCGAACTCCTCGCCATGCACCCGGCGCTTTGCCTTCAGGCAGCGCTCGTCGAGATCCACGCCGGTTTTGGGAACGCCGAGCGCGGCCAGCTTGCGGTCCACCGTATCCATTGCGTCCAGCCATGTGGTGTTCAGTGGTCTGAACGCACCCAGATTGACCACCCGGTCGTCGGTGAATTTCAGATAATACCTGACGGCGGTTTTCAGGCGCTTGTCCTCCCACGCAGAACATTCCGTGCCGATCCCCGCAACGTCCTGCCACCGGTAGTTGGCCGCGCCGCCGAAAGAGGAGAGCGCGACGCCCTGCGGCGTGACCCGTCCGATACCTCCCAGATCGAACGCAAGGGCGCCCGCCGCCAGGAGATAGAAAGCGAGCGCCAGACACCCCCAGACCGCCGTGTACCGGCGTTCGGACCGTTTCAGATATTCCCGCGCCGGAAGGTTTCTGTTCATTCCCCGAAGCAGCCATTTGGCGAATGCCCCAAACGGTCCCTCATATTTCGGCCCGCTGGTCCCCTGGAAGTGGATCGTCGGATGCAGAAGGGCCGCAATGCTCTTGAAATAGAGGGACGGATTCAGGCGTGTACAAAGGCGATACACGTAATATGACAGAATCATCCCGCCGATCCCTGCCAGCAAAATCGCCGTTATGATCCCCGTGGAACCCCGTTCGAACAATAACGTGTCCGAAGGCAACAGACCGGCGTCAACGAGCAACTTTCCGAAGTCGCCAAGCAACCACACGGTCATAGGCGTAACGCACAAGGCCGCGGCCAGAGCCGGGAATATGAGCACCAGGGACGAGACCGTCACGGTGTCGGCCGCCACGGTCAACCGCGGCTGACGTCCCAGAAACTCCAGAACCTGTTCCGGCAAATCGAGCTTGGCCCTGAGTTCCTCAAGCTCCTCTTCGTTCATCGTTTGACTGTTGTTCGCACCAGCCATATCCCCCTCTCCTCTGTATATGCAATCATCCGTTGATTAACTTCACTGTGCCCGCCGGAGCAAGCGCGGGGGATTCGGCCGGGGTTCACATCGCCGTGAGCGGCTTTACAGGAGTCTACGCCCGCAACTGGTCCCCGATGGGCAGCCTGCGGATGCGCTTGCTCGTGGCGGCGAAGATAGCGTTGCACAGGGCGGGCGCGGCAGGCGGAATGGCGATCTCGCCCATGCCGGAGGGGTCCTTGCCGCTGCGCACCACATGCACATCCACCGCACGCGGAGCATCGCCGATCCGCATCATCCGGTAGGTATCGAAATTGCCCTGAACCACGGCGCCGTCTTCGAGGGTGATCTCCTGCCCCAGCGCCGCGGAGAGCCCGTCATTGATCCCGCCTTCCGCCTGCGCCCGCACGCCGTTGGGATTGACCGCCAGGCCGCAATCCACCGCGCTCGTCACCTTGTGAATCGTCAGTGCACCGCGTGAATTGACCTCCACCTCCATCACATGGGCGGCATAGCCGCCGAAGGTGAAATGGGCGGCGATCCCCCTGCCCCTTCCCTTGGACAGCTTGCCGCCCCAGCCCGCCTTTTCCGCTGCGATGCGGATGACGTTCTTCAGCCGGCCCGTGTCGAAGACCGGCCCGCCATGTTGTTCATAATCCAGTTCCCGGTCCGGCCCCAGCAGGCGGAGGCGGAAATCCACCGGGTCCTCGCCGCGCGCATGGGCGATCTCGTCGAGGAAGGACTGCACGGCGAAGGCATTGGCGGTGTGGCCGGGCGCCCGCCATGCGCCGGTGGGAATGGCGGTTTCCAGGAAGAAATACTCCGCCTTGAGATTGGGCGTGAGCTGCGCCGGAAAATCGTCCAGCCAGTATTCCGGAATGTAGATTTCCTCCCTCGGCCGGTCGCGGCGGAAATAGCGGCCGGGCGTCGCCAGCCGGCAGGTCCAGGCGCTGAGCGCGCCCGAGGCGTCGAAACCCGCCCGCAGCCGATGGTGCGCAGACGGACGGTAGAAGTCGTTGCGCATGTCGTCCTCGCGCGTCCACAGCACATGGACGGGCGCGCCGGCTTTCTTTGAGATGATCACGGCCTCGGCGACATAGTCCGCCTCCAGACGGCGCCCGAAACCGCCGCCCAGCCGGGTGAAGCGAAAATCCACCTTGACCGGATCATCCGGTTCGGCGTGCTTGGCCGCCGCCCGCATGCCGCCAGCGGGATTCTGCGTGGCGACGATCACCCGGCAATTGTTCTCCATTGCATGGGCAATGCAGCCCTGCGGCTCCAGCGTGGCGTGGGAGACCAGGGGCGCGTCATAGACGGCCTCATAGGTCTCCGCCGCCGACTCCAGCGCGGCCGGGGCGTCGCCGTCATTGCGGATCACCTGGCCTTCGCTTTCCATCATCCGGTCGATGCGCGCAGACAAATCGGCCGAAGACACGCCCTTCATGGGCCCGTCCGTCCATTCGATCTTCAGGACACGGCGCGCCTTCATGGCGGTCCAGTGCGTGTCGGCGACCACGGCGACGCCGTCGGCAACGGGCATGTGGGTGAATTCGCCCGGAAATTCCGGGCCGCGCACGGCCACCACATGGCGAACGCCGGGAATTCTCTTCGCTTCCGTGGCGTCGAACGATTTCAGCTTCGCGCCCAGGCGCGGCGCGCGTTCCACCGAGGCGCACAGCATGCCCGGCAGTTCGGCGTCGATGCCGTATTCGATTTGCCCAGTGACGATTCTGTCCGTGTGCACCATGTTCCGGTCATGGCCGATGATGGCGAAATCTTCGGGTTCCTTGAGGGGCGGCGCCTCTTCCGGCTGCTCGACTTCGGCCGCCCGGGCCGCCAGCGCGGCATATGGCAGCCGCCGCCCCGATGCGGTGTGGATCACCTCCGCCCGCTGCGTGGCGCAGCTTTCCGGGCTCACCTTCCAGCGCGCCGCCGCCGCGCGCACCAGGGCATAGCGCGCCCGCGCCCCCGCCTCGCGCATGGCCATCCAGCTCGAGGACACGGCCGTCGATCCGCCCACGCCCTGGGAGACGCCATGCGCCCAGCGCAGCCCGCCTTCCTCGTTGCGCGCCAGGCGGGGGAGCATCTGCTCGACCTCGATCTGGTCCATGCCCACATCCAGTTCCTCGGCCAGCAGCATGGGCATGGAGGTGTTGACGCCCTGCCCCATGTCCGGTTTGGGCGCGCCCACCACGATGCGCCCGTCAGGCTCGATGCGGACAAAGAACCCGATCCGGGCTCCCGCCGGCGCGGCGGCCCGGCCGGACCCGCCGGGCATCTTCAGCATCAGGATGAAGCCGCCGGCAGCCGTGAGGCCCGTCTTGAAGAACGCGCGGCGGGTCAGTTCGTATCCGCCGCTCATCGCGCCGCTTCCTCTCTCAGCGCCGCAGCCGCGCGCTTGATGGCCCTGCGGATGCGCGAATAGGTGCCGCAGCGGCAGATATTGGTGATGTTTTCGTCGATGTCCCGGTCGGTGGGTTCGGGCACCCGTCCCAGGAATTCCGCGGCCGCCATGATCTGGCCGCTCTGGCAATAGCCGCATTGCGGCACGTCCTCTTCGATCCAGGCCCGCTGCACCGCGTGCAGCCGCCCCTCCGGCGCCAGCCCCTCGATGGTGGTCACCTGCGCGCCGTCAAGCGCCGACACGGGCACCGAGCAGGAACGCACCGCCCTGCCGTTCATGTGCACGGTACAGGCGCCGCATTGCGCGATACCGCATCCGAACTTGGTGCCCTTCAGCCCGGCAATTTCGCGCAGATACCAGAGCAGCGGCATCTCGCCGTCACCGTCGAATTCCTGCATTTTTCCATTGAGATCGAACCGGACCATGCTCAGCCCCTCCCTGATTCCGGCCCCTGGATTCCGGTGCTCGAAGCCGGGGGACCGGAATCCAGCGTAACGCCGCCCGTGTGCACGTGATTGCGAATTTGAAGGCTGCACCGCGCGATGCACCGGCCGGCACGCCTCACCGGCCGCCTCCACAAGCAGCATGCGGTGCGCCGGTACGGCGCACAAGTTCACCCGTCGGCCGTTCGTCGCAAACACGGCCCGGCGTGCTTAAACTTTCGTAATGTTTATCCGGTTACGGACCAAATGTCCGTTGCGGCGCAGATGCAGCCCCGGCCATAAGGCTCTCATCCATCGGGACCGGGTTGAAGGACTTCGAGCCCGCAACCTTTCGCAATCCGCCGGGATTGTCCGGGCCGTTGAAGTAAGAGAGCGGCCACGGGCGTTGCGCTTTCCGCCCGTCGCCCTCCCTGGTCCGCCTACGCGGCCAGAACGTCAGACGCCGGAATATAGGTTTCGTTCAGGTCGCGGGCGACGGCCTCGTAGGTCAGCTTGCCCTTGTAGACATTCAGCCCGTTGCGCAGATGCCTGTCGTCCTTGAGCGCCTGCACCACGCCCTTGTTGGCGATGTTCAGGGTGAAGGGCAGCGTGACATTGTTGAGCGCGAAGGTGGAGGTGCGCGCCACGGCGCCCGGCATGTTGGTCACGCAATAGTGCACCACGTCGTGGACGACATAGGTGGGCTCCGTATGGGTGGTGGGCCGCGAGGTGGCGAAACAGCCGCCCTGGTCGATGGCCACGTCCACCAGCACGGCGCCGCGGTTCATGGTCTTGACCATTTCCTCGGTCACCAGCTTGGGCGAGGCCGCGCCGGGCAGCAGCACCGCGCCCACCACCAGGTCCGCCTTGCCCACATGCTCCTCGATGGCCTCCTTGGTGGAGAACACGGTGGACAGCTTGGAGCCGAACTGCATGTCGAGCTCCTGCAGCCGCCGCGCCGAAACGTCGAGCACGGTGACATGGGCCTCCATGCCCATCGCCATGCGCGCGGCATTGGTGCCCACGACGCCGCCGCCCAGGATGATCACCTTGGCCGCTTCCACGCCGGGCACGCCGCCGAGCAAGGCGCCGCGTCCGCCCTGCTCCATCTCCAGGCAATGAGCGCCCGCCTGGATCGACATGCGCCCGGCCACCTCGCTCATGGGGGCGAGCAGCGGCAGGCCGCCGAACTCGTCGGTGACCGTTTCATAGGCGATGGCGACGCAGCCCGTATCCATCAGGCCCCGCGTCTGCTCGGGGTCGGGGGCCAGATGCAGATAGGTGAACAGGATCTGGCCCTCGCGCAGCATGGCGAGTTCGGAAGGCTGGGGCTCCTTGACCTTCACGATCATGTCGGCGGCGGCAAATACCTCGCTTTCACTTTCGGCGATTTTCGCCCCGGACGCCTCGTAGTCGGCCGGATCGAACCCGATTTCCAGGCCCGCCCCGCGCTCCACGACCACTTCATGTCCGTGGAGGACAAGTTCACGCACGCTGGCGGGGATCAGCCCCACCCGGTACTCATGATTCTTGATTTCCTTGGGCACGCCGATCAGCATGGATTCCTCCCATGAAGGTTGATCCGGTGGATAGGCTTGTGTCCGCTGTCCGGCGGCCTGGCCGGAATCGGGGATCGGGCGCAGCATACATGGGCAGCCCGAAATTGAAAGCCGCGGCGGTGTTTGGTGCGGTGCACAACCATGGCGCCTAACATCGCGGGACCGGACAAGGGGTGAAGACACGAAATGCGGGTTTTAAGGTGTGGTCTGACGATCCTTCTGGCGGCTGTGGCAATGGCGGCCCTCGGCGTGGGAGGCGCGGCAGCGGACACGGCGGACACAGCGGCGGAGAAGCCGGAAATCTACGTCAAGCCGGGCGGCGTCTTTTCCGAGGGCTGGACCTATGCCCTGAACGGTTATGATCCCGTTTCCTATTTCACGGAAACGGGCCCCCGGCCGGGCTCGGACCTGTTCACCTTCCAATGGAAGGGCGCTCTCTGGCGCTTTGCAAGCCGGGACAATATGGACAAGTTCGTCCAGCGGCCCCAGCGCTTTGCGCCACAATATGGCGGTTATTGCGCCTGGGCGATGGCCCACGACCGCATGGCGGCGGGCGACCCGCAGGTCTGGGCCATCCACAATGGAAAGTTGTATCTGAACCTGAATCGCGCCATCAAGGGCAAGTGGGACAAGAACCGGGACGCGCTCATCGCCCGCGCGGACGCCAACTGGCCCGGCATTCTGAGCGAGTGAGCCGGAATTTCCGCACTGCAAGACACGCCGTTGGCTGAATCCCCCGCGCCCGCTAGTATGCCCGGAACGGCCTCCATCGGCAGCGCGAAGCGCCCCTTTGCGGAGTTCACACGCCATGGCACAGACAATTTTCGAGCGTTACGGCGGCTTCGCCTCGGTGCGCAAGGTCGTCTCGGCGTTCTACGACAAGATCCTCGACTCCGAAACGCTGTCCCCCTATTTCGCCAACACGAACATGCGCACACTGATCGATCACCAGACCCAGTTCATCTCCATGGTGATGGGCGGGCCGGGCACGATCACCGACGACGTGCTGCGCCGCGTGCATGCGCCGCTGGGCATTTCCAGGGAACACTTTAACGAGATGGCGGATTTGCTCACCGAGACGCTGGAGGATTTCGATTACGAGAGCCCGGACGTGGAATATGTCGAGCGGGAGATTCAGAGGCGGGAACCGCTCATCGTCACACGGTTCGATTAGATTATGAACGACGAACACACAGCGCTGGAGGTTTTGCGGGGGCTCCTGCAATCCCTGGAATCGGGGGCGGCCATCGCCAATCCCGAAACCTGGCATATCGCGTTCGAGAACGCCAGGTTCTTCCAGTGGTTTCCGCCCACGGCGGATTCGGAGGACGCGCTCGACGCCCGCCTGCCGGGGCTGGACCGCGACAAGGCCGAGAGCCGCCTGGCCAAAGACCGTCCGTTTACGTATGAGACGGAGTTCTCCACCGGTCCGCGCACGGTCGTTCTGAGGATCACGCTGAAGAAGGAAACCATCCGCGAGCGCACCTGGCTGGTCGCCGACTGCCAGAACATCTCCCGCCAGCGGGAGGCGGAATACATGCTGGATTCCTACTCGCGGCTGGCGGAAAAGAAGGCCCGCGAAGTGGCGCGCGAAAAGGAACGCGTGGAAAAGCTGCTGCTCAACATCATGCCGCGCGCGGTCTACGAGGAAATGAAGGATTTCGGCACCACCACGCCCCAGCGCTTCGACGCGGCGACGGTGCTGATGCTCGATTTCGCCGGGTTCACCAACATGGCGGTGTCGCGCGATCCCGCCGCGCTGATCGCCGAGTTGAACGACATTTTCTCCGCCTTCGACCGGATCTCCGACCTGTTCGGCTGTGAACGGATCAAGACCATCGGTGACGCCTATCTGGCGGTTTCGGGCCTGCCCGAGCCGACGCAGGACCACGCCCTCAACATCGCGCGCGTGGCGCTGCGCATGCGGCGCTATCTGCAGAAGCGCAATGCCTCGCATCCGAACCAGTGGCTGGGGCGCATCGGCATCGCCACGGGCCCCGTCGTCGGTTCCATCGTGGGCATCCAGAAATATGTATATGACGTGTTCGGCCCGGCGGTGAACCTGGCCGCGCGGCTGGAGGCGTTCTCCCAGCCCATGCGCATTACGCTGTGCAGCAACACGCGCGAATTGTTGCAGGAGAATTTCGTCACCCAGGAACTGGGTGAATTCGAGGTCAAGGGCTTCGGCACGCAACCGCTCTATGCCCTGGAGGAAGAGCGGCTGGGGCGGTAGCTATTTCTGGAGCCCGGAAAAGCCGCAAGCAAGTGGACTTTTAATGGACTGGAGTTACACCGGCACATGAAAGACGGAGCAGAGCCATGATCCCGATGCGCGCCGTCTGGTTTACGGCCGGCCTGATCGCCCTGGGTCTGGGCATACTCGGAGTCGCGTTGCCGCTCCTGCCGACGACGCCGTTCGTGCTGCTCGCGGCCTTCGCCTTCGCCCGGTCTTCCGATTCCTGGCACGCCTGGCTC
>JBKHIN010000122.1:0-7829 GCA_046538635.1 Alphaproteobacteria bacterium | reverse complement strand
CCTTGGGGCTGCGCCAGAGGGCCGTCACCCGGCCCGCGGCGCCCACGGCCGCCTCGGGCAGCACCGTGCCGCCCTGGGATTCGATATGGCTCGAGGCCATGTTCCGGAAGGCCTTGAAGATGCGCTGGAGGGTTTCGGGCGAATGGGCCCAGGCCTGTTCCAGCCTTTCCACGTCCCGGATGCCGCAGACCAGAATGGTGCCCTCCGCGCTCCGGATGCCGTCCGCCTGCTGACGGCGCAGCGCGGGAACGATAAGCGGCAGCCCGGGCTCGCGGCGTT
Source organism: Alphaproteobacteria bacterium (assembly GCA_046538635.1). Lineage (GTDB taxonomy): Bacteria > Pseudomonadota > Alphaproteobacteria > JAJFIK01 > JAJFIK01 > JBKHIN01. The sequence goes on along the minus strand of JBKHIN010000122.1, from coordinate 7,550 downwards.
CCTTCGTCCCCGGCTCCCGCCGCTCCATGGCCGCGCCCTCTTCCGCCGTCTCCCTGTGCGCCCTTCCGGCGGGGCGGAACATCAGCGCCAGCAGGGCCGTGACCAGCAGGCCCGACGTGGGCAGCGCGGCGTCGAACCACAGTCCGTATTCGCTGAGGCCGTAGAGCGCGCCCGTCCACATGCCGGCAATGGCTGTCAGGGTGAAGAGCACCATCAACGCCGTCCCCGGCAGCGCCGCGAGAAGCAGGATCACCAGCCCCGCCAGCACCATCGCCACGGCCTCCCCGGCATGGGCCCAGGAAAGGCGCTCCACATGCTGCCCGGCTGCGATCTGGTCGAGGGCGTTGGTGAGGATTTCCGCGCGGCTCCAGCGCTCGCCGCCGCCCACCTGGAACTCGGGCGCGCCGAGCGGGACGCCGCCGACCACGGCAACGCGCCCGCGGATCGTCTCCGGTTCGATGCGCCCGGCAAGCACGGCTTCGGCATCGACGCGCGGCAGGCCGCCGGCCCCGGTCCGGTAGAGGCGGTAGCGGCCCGTGGCGTCGGCCGGAATGACCGGTCCGTTCTTTCCGGACTTGAAGACAAGGCTCTGCTTGAGGTCCGGAAGCTTGACGGGCAGGTCGGGCACCGCCTGTTCGTCCAGCGTGAACTCCGCCCCCTCCGCCGGGGCGGCCACCGCCCGCAGCAGCACGGAGGCCACCGGCGTTCCCGCCACATCGGTCGCCAGCGGCACGGTGCGCACCACATTGTCCGCCTCCGGACGGAGCGCGGCATCGCCCAGGCCGGACATGGCCCGCTCCAGCTCGGCCAGGTTGCCCCGCGCGCCCGGGCTGGCGGGCAGGCGTTCGGCAAGGCCGTTGGTGACGGAGATCGTCAGCGCGGCGTCGGAGACGGCTCCGGCGGGCAGGCCGGCCGTGTCGAACACGCCGATCACCTTCTTGCCGTCGAAGGCCTCCGCCAGGATCTGCCGGTGCGGCGTGAGCTGAACGAGCGAATCGCGCAGTTCCAGGCCGAGGCCCGCATCCATCCAGGCGGCCGCCACCTGTTCGGGCGACATGGGATCGGGCCGGTCGAGGGGCTCGGGCACGATGACCGCCTTCGCGCCCGCGGCGTCCAGGCGGCGCACCAGCACGGAAAGGTCGATCCAGCTCGGCGTCTGCGAGGCGGAGTCGAAGCTCACCAGCAGCGGGCGCTCCGAGGCCGGAATGCCCGGCGCGGGCCGGGGGCCGAGAGTCTGCAGGAAATCGTACCCCTTGCCGCGCGCGAGATCGGCCAGGCCCGCGGGGTTGGCGATCATCGCCCCGCCCATGCCCAGCAGGCAGACGCCCGCAACGATCAGCCCGCGCATGACGTTCCCCCACTGCGACGCGGCCGTGGCCCGCACCGTGTTATCGAGCCCGTGAAGCCGATGATCCCCTCCTCATGCCTGTGCCCGGCCGGGCCGGGCGCCGGACGGAAGCGGCCATACAAATGCGCGCCCGCCCGCAGCCTTCGGCTTCGGACGTGCCCGCATCCGGGCGTCCGCCGGCACTCTCCGGTCTCCCCCTCCGGAGCGTAACCGCAACATCACATCGTTGTTTATTTTGCCTTAACGTGCTTCCGGACAAAAGCACCGCAGGCCCGAATTCAACCCGATTTTTCAGGTTCTTTCGGGTAAGTGACGTCTCTCCCCGGCAGGTGCGGCATTTAGGACGCAGCCGAGTCACATCCCCGCCCGCCGGAGCCGTTGCGCGGTCCCGCCCCGCCCGGCAGGGAAGTCGTTCCGGCCGGCGCGGATTACGAATATGGTAAGGGAAGGGACGGAGGAACTGCCTCCGGCCTTTCGGCATACCGGGCAGGGCCCGGAACGATCGGGGTGGACATGACGCCAGGCGGGGGATCATCGACGGCATCTGTGGCCGTGGCCGAACGGGACGGCGCGCTGACCGTGTCGGCCAGCGGGCGCTGGACCGTGCGCCACATCGCCGAGGTGGACGAGGCGCTGCGCGGCATCGCCGCGAACGGACGCCGCGCCGTGCTCGACCTTTCGGGCATCGACCGGCTGGACACGGCGGGCGCCTGGATGATCGAGCGCATCCGCCGGCGGCTCTCCGAGGAGGGCATGAAGGTGGACCTGTCGGGCGCGCGCCCCGATCATGAGAGCCTGCTGCGCCAGGTTTCGGTGGCCTATGCCCCCTGCGATATCGTGCCCGCCGAGGAAAACCCCTATCTCGCGCTGCTCCGCCGGATCGGCCGTTCCGTTGAAAGTTCGGGGCGGGAGGCGGTGGCGCTGTTCGGCTTCGCCGGCCTGGTGCTGACCGCGCTGGTGCGCTCGGTGATCCATTTGCGCCTGCGCCCGACGTCGCTCGTCTATCACATGGAACAGGCGGGCCTGAACGCGGTGCCCATCATCTGCCTGATGGCGTTTCTGGTGGGCTCGGTGATCGCCTTTCTGGGCGCCAGCATCCTCGAGGACTACGGCGTCGAATCGCTGGTCATCAACATGCTCAGCTATTCGATCCTGCGCGAGTTCGGCGTCTTCCTGACGGCGATCATGGTCGCGGGCCGCTCGGGCAGCGCGTTCACGGCGCAGATCGGCTCCATGAAGGGGCGCGAGGAAATCGACGCCATGCGCACGCTGGGCCTCGACCCGGTGGAGCTTCTGGTGGTGCCGCGCATTCTGGCGCTCCTGATCGTGGTGCCGCTGCTCACCTTTCTGGCCGACATTGCCGGGCTGGTGGGCGGCGGGCTCGCTTCCTGGGCGGCACTCGACGTTTCGCCCACCTATTTCCTGAGCCGGCTGCGCGAGCTGATCATCACCTGGCCCGGCGATTTCTGGGCCGGGCTCATCAAGGCGCCGGTGTTCGGCTTTCTCGTGGGGCTGATCGGGTGCTATCAGGGCTTCCAGGTGGAGGGCAGCGCCGAGTCGGTGGGGAACCGCACCACCCTGTCGGTGGTCGAGGCGATTTTCGTGGTGATCGTCTTCGACGCCGCCTTCGCCGCCTATTTCATGATCATCGATTTCTAGGAGGCGCAGCAAGCGCATGTCCGCGTCCGGCCACAGTTCCCCGATCATTTCCGTGCGCAATCTGCGCACCGCCTTCGGCACCCAGGTCGTGCACGACAATCTCGACCTGGACGTGCGCCAGGGCGAGATCATCGGCATCGTCGGGGGCTCGGGCACGGGCAAGACCGTGCTTTTGCGCACCATTGTCGGGCTCAACAAGCCGAAGGCCGGCACCATCACGGTGTTCGGCGAGGACCTTACCGGATTGCCGCCGGAAAAGCGGCGCGGCTACGAACAGCGCTGGGGCGTGCTGTTCCAGGACGGGGCGCTGTTCTCGTCCCTTTCCGTGGCTCAGAACATCCAGGTGCCCCTGCGCGAATATCTGGACATGCCCCAGGAGCTGATGGACGAGATCGCCGCGCTGAAACTGGCGCTCGTCGGCCTGTCCGCGGACGCCGGGCCCAAAATGCCCTCAGAGCTTTCCGGCGGCATGCGCAAGCGCGCCGGGCTCGCCCGGGCGCTTGCCCTCGATCCGGAGATCCTGTTTCTGGACGAGCCCACCTCCGGGCTCGACCCCATCGGCGCGGCGGCCTTCGACGAACTGGTGCTGGGCCTCAAGAAAACCATGGACCTGACGATCTTCCTGGTCACGCACGATTTGGACAGTCTTTACGCAATTTGTGACAGGGTCGCAGTTCTGGCGGAGAAACGGGTTTTGGCGATCGGCACCATGAGCGATATGCTCAAGGTGGATCATCCCTGGGTCCGGAAATATTTTCACGGACCCAGATCGAGAGCGGCGCAAGTCACTTCGGCTGCCGGCCAGTGACGTGCGGCGGCATTGCCGCATGGCGGATGCCTGCGGCGGTAAAGCGAATCGGGCGCTAAGGGGGGCGCCGTTCGAGGGGTAAATGGAAACACGCGCGCATCATGTCCTGATCGGCGTCTTCACGCTGCTCGTGATCGTCGGCTTTCTGGTCTTTGTCTATTGGGCGGGACTGTTCGCCGGCGACCGGCGCTATGCCTATTACGAGGCCGTATTCGAGGAGGCCGTGACCGGCCTGACCACGGGCAGCCCCGTGCTTTATCTGGGCATCAAGGTGGGCGAGGTGGCCGGCTTCCGCATCGACCCGGAGGACCCCAACAAGGTCCGGGTGATCCTGAAGATCGAGATTCGCGACGACATCAAGGTCCGCGAGAACACCACCGCCAGTCTCGAACTTCAGGGGGTTACGGGGGCCAGCATCATCCAGCTTTCGGGGGGTGTCGGCGATTCGCCGGTCCTGCCGCGGGTACGCTCCCCCTTCGGCGACATGCCCGAAATCAAGACCGCGCAGACCGGGTTATCGGCCCTGTTCTCACGCGCGCCCGAGGTCTTCGGCCGGGCGGAGGAGACGCTGTTCGAACTCCGCCAGATGCTCAGGGACAACCGCGGCAACATCGACGAGACGCTGGACAACCTCGCGCGCATCACCGGCGCCTTCGCGGAGCGGGAGGAGGAGATCAAGCGCATCCTCGCCAATCTGGCGGAGATGTCGGACGAGCTGCCCCGGCTGACCCGCGAACTGCGCGAAACCACGGAGACGGTGGACAGGCTGCTCGCCAACGAGGCGCCCTCCGCCCTGGACAACGTGTCCCGGCTGGCCGGGGACGGCTCGCGCGTGATCCGCCAAAACGAGGAGTCGCTGAACGCCTTCACCGAACGCGGGCTCGCCCAGTTCGGTACGCTGGTCACCGAGGCGCGGCATCTGGTGGAATCGCTGGGCCGCGTGGCGGAGCGGCTGGAGGCCGATCCGTCGGGCTTTTTGTTCGGCCGCGCCCGGGCAGCGGAAATCGAGGCGCAAATGGAAGAAAGGCGCGCGCCCGAGGTGGAGGCACGCTAGCCTGGCGGCGGGGACCGGAAGGGGAGGACGAATGTGGGCCGGAATTGAGTTCGCAAAGCGGGGACGGCGCGCCGCACGGTTCGCACTTCTCGCCGTGCTCGCGGCGGGCTTGAGCGCCTGCGGCAGCCTGAACCTGCTGGGCGACAGCGGGCCGCCGCCGCGCATTTATGAAATTTCGCCCGCCCCGGTGGTCGATTCCGGCCTGCCCACCGTTTCCTGGCAACTGGTGGTGGGCGAGCCCTACGCCGCCAGCGCCGTCAATACCGACCGTATCGCCGTGCGCACCGGCGCCTTCGAGTTCGCCTATTACGAGGGCGTGCGCTGGAGCGACCGCGCGCCCAAGATGGTGCAGACCCTGCTCGTCGAATCCTTCGAGAATTCCGGCAAGATCACCGCCGTGGGCCGCCAGGCCATCGGCCTGCGCAGCGATTACGAGCTGAAGAGCGATTTGCGGGAGTTCCAGGTTCATCTGGGCGCGGAGGGCGGCGAACGCCCGCTGGTCTGGGTACAGATGAATTTCAAGCTGATCGAGCAGCCCTCCGCCCAGATCGTCGCATCCACGACGGCCGACGGCCGCGCCTATGCCGCGAGCGGGAAAATGTCCGCCGTCGTCAAGGCCTTCGACGAAGCCCTGGCGCAGGTGATGAACCAGGTCGTCGCCTGGACGCTGAAAACCGGCCAGGCCCATGACGCCCGCCGGAAGCCGCGGCGGCTGTCGGAACGGGAAGCACCGTAGGGCGGCGTTGAACTGAAGGCGAATCCCGCCCATCCTTTTCGGTCCCGCTCCTGAAGCATTCCCGCTTCGGAAACGGCTCAGCCCTCTTCCGCACGCTTATCGAGGCTGTCCAGCACTATCCGGTCGCGTCCGTAAATATCGTCGAGAAAACGGACCCCGCCGTCCATCTCCACCGTGGCGGTCAGATACAGAATGTGAACGGGCACCTTTTGAGCGAGGTTGACGCGAAGTTGAGAACCGGATGCCAGGGCCGCATCGATCTTCTCCCGGTCCCAGCCGCCGGTCTCTTCCAGCAACCATTCGGCCAGTTCGAGGGCATACTGAACACGCACGCACCCGGATGAAAATGCGCGCTGGCGCTGGGCGAAAAGCCCCTGCTTCGGCGTATCGTGGAGATAGACATTGTGGCGGTTGGGAAAGATCATCTTGACCCGGCCAAGCGGATTCTGATCGCCGGGCGCCTGGCGCAGTCTGTAGGGGAACTGCGCGGCCGTAAGACGGGTCCATTGAACCGAGTCGGGGTCCACCAGGTTGCCCTCGCGGTCCAGCACCTGAAATCCCATTCGTTTGGGTGCAGCCGGATCGCGGGAGAACAGCTTGAGCTGATCCGTGCGCGCCAGGCTGGCTGGCGTTTCCCACCACGGATTGAACACGAGATAGGCGATCTCATCGGAGAAAACGGGCGTCCTTCGATAGAGGCGGCCGACGATCGCCGCATGGGTACGAACCGGACTGCCGTTCTCAAAAGCCGTCACGTCGAAGCCCGCGATGTTCGCCCGCACATGGCGGCGGCCAAGTTCATCCGGCAGCCAGCGCCAGCGCTCGAGATTGACGCGAACCCGGTCCAGACGCGACTGCCGCAGGCGTTCCAGGGCCTCGATCGTGGCCGAATCCAGCGCGCCGCTGGCCGGGAGCCCGGCTTCCTTCTGAAAGTCCGCCAGCGTCCGGACCGTCGTTTCATCGAGCTCCTCCGTGTCCGCGAGCGGGCCGCTCAGGCCCAATCCTTCCAGCCATTTGTGCAGAACCCGGACTTTGTCTCTTCTTTCCGCCGCTTTCCTTTTCGCCTTGCGGTTCTTCTTCCTGCCCCGCTCACGCGGTTCCAGCGGCTCTACCGCTTCAAGCTCGAGCCGCGCGAGCGAACGCAAGAGCTGCAACTCCGACATCAGCACGGCATATTCCGGCTGCCGGGGCGCAAGTGAAGAGAGGCTTTTTGAGATCGTTCCTGTACGGATCGATTTGCTCAATACCGAAGCCAGGTCGGTGGACCGGCGCGCTGCCGTCCAGTTTGGTTGGAAGGTTGCGGGATCGAGCTTGCCGTTGGCGAGATGGGAGGCCGCGGAGAACCAGGCGTCTGTCGCAATGCAATCGCGATCCCTCGGATCGCCGGCCTCGCGCCGCAGGTCGGCAAGGCGGTAATGTTCCGGACTCAATCCGTGGGCAGAAAGGCTTTCCAGCGCTGCCAGAAGTTCCCTGAATTGCGCATCGTCGCCCCAGACGAGTCCGCCCGCAGCGCCACGATGAAAATCGGCAACGACGGCCGGCGCCAGTTCGGCTTCCCCGTGGCAGGGAGGCGGCGGTTGGGCAGCGTCCCGCTGAGTTAAAAACCATTCCGCGCACGCAGGCGAAACCGCCGTCGCCGTTATCACCACGAATACCCAGGCCGAACGCATACCATTCTCCATCACGCAGAGTCCCGGCAGCCCGGCGCCGGACCGGACGGGAGTGGAATTACGCACACGAACATAAAGGGGACGCAGCCGCAACGTTTGGGCGAAGGCGCCCTGCCACCCTACGTCTTCATCCCGTAATGCACCGCCAGGCGTTCCAGCGCGATGGCGAGCACCAGCTTGCCGGAGCGGCGCGGCCAGCCGAGGGCGCGTTCGGCCTCTTCCAGCCCCTTCAGATGGCAGCACACCTGCAAAAGCGCATCGGCGAGGCCCGGCCC
>JBKHIN010000021.1:0-15722 GCA_046538635.1 Alphaproteobacteria bacterium | reverse complement strand
GATTCGGAGCAGGCTCCGCCGGTTGACGACATGGTCTTGCCCTTTCAGGTGGAGCGCACGGGCGTGCGCGGACGGCTGGTGCGGCTCGGCGATGTGGTCGACACCATCCTGACGCGGCACGCCTATCCCGACGCGGTCGCGAAAATCCTCGGCGAAGCGCTCACGCTGACCGCGGCGCTCAGCGCGGTGCTCAAGGACAATGGCTCGCTGACACTGCAGACCTCGACCGACGGGCCTCTGGGCATGATCGTCGTCACCTATCACAGCGACGGGGGCTTGCGCGGTTTCGCCCAGCTCGACCGGGCGCGTTACCGCAAGCTGAAGGGCGCGGCGGCCGAGTCCTTCCGTACACTGATCGGCGAGGGGCATCTGGCCATGACCATCGATCCGGGCGGCGGCGCGCACCGTTACCAGGGGATCGTCGCGGTCGAAGGCGAGTCGCTCACCGACTGTGCCCATGCCTATTTTCAGCAGTCCGAACAGATCGCGACCGAAATCCGTATCGCCGTGGCGCCGCTCTATGTGCGGGGCGCGGACGGCGGCAGCGTGCGCAAATGGCGTGCGGGCGGCATCATGATCCAGCATCTGGCGGTGTCGGGCGGGCGCGTGGACGAGGAGGAACGCGAGGCGCGGGAGAAGGCGGCGCAGCATGTTGCGCCCACCCTTACCGTGGCCGGCGAACCGGTGGAGCAGGCCTGGGAGCGTGCGGCCGTGCTCATGGCCACGGCTCGCGACGATGAATTGCTGGACCCCGGCTACGACCCCGAGCGCCTTCTTTACAGCCTCTATCACGAGGACGGCGTGCGCGTGTTCCACCGTCTCGCGATGGGTGTCGACTGCCGCTGCTCGCGCGAGCGGATCCGCCATGTGCTGTCGCGCTTCGAGCGGGAAGAATATGCCGACATGCTGGAGGAAGGGCTTTTGAAGGTGCGCTGCGAATTCTGCAACCGCACCTTTGAATTCGATCCGGACGACATTCCCTGCCCCGAAAACGGCAAAGGTTAACGGGAAAGGTGCGCCCGGTTGCCAGCGCGCGGCCGCCGCTGTATCGAAGGGTTCGGGATCACCGCAATGGGGAGAGGAAGATGCTCCGCTGGGTTGTGTTATTTGTTTGTTCACTGATGCTTGCCGGTCTGGCCGCCTGTTCGCCGCCGCCAAAGCCCTCCGTGCCCAACCTGATTTTCTCCGGAGGGCCGCAATTCGTTCTGCCTGCCGAAGGAGAGGTCGAGGTGGTGGAACAGTACGAGACCTCGGCCCAGTTGCCCGAAGGGCACCATGAATTCGGCCTCAAGCCGGCGCAGATCGCGACGGCCTGGGCGCGCGACCGTATCAAGGTCGATCCGGGCGACGGCACCGTGCGCATGACCATTCTCGACGCCAGTGTGGCGGAGAACGAGCTGGAGACGGAGAAGGGCCTTGCCGGCCTGTTCAAGGATCAGCCGGACCGTCAGATGACGGCGCGCCTGAAGGTGCGGCTCGATTATGTCGGCATCGCCGGTTCGGCGACGGCGACGGTCGAGGCGGCGTCCGAGCGCAAGTTCAACGAAAGCGATTCGATCCGGGAAACCGAGGCTGCCTATTACGACATGATCGAGCGCCTTGCCCAGACCTTCCAGGAAAAGATGGATGCCAGCGTGCGCGAACATTTCGCAAAGCTCTTCGCCAGCCCGGCGTGAATCAGAGATCAGAAGGCAGGACGGGCCGGGGCCGAAAGGCCGGACCCGCCATTTCGACCGCGCCGCGGGGCGCAGTGGCTTTCGATCGCGGATCACCGACGAAAAGGGCCGGGGATCGCCCCCGGCCCTTACCGTTTTGGTCTTCTAACGGCTGCCCGGGCAGCCGTCCGCCGAAAAGTTATTCAACCACTTCCGACGTCCAGCCGACCCAGCGGGTCACATCCGGCGTATCGAAGGACGGGCCGTTGCGGTCGCTCTCCTTCAGGCTGCCCGCATCGCCGAAATGAATGCGCAGACCGGCGAGAACGGTGTGGTCCGTCAGATAGTTGTCAGCCGAGTCGTCATTGTCCATATGGTTGCCCGCATAGGACAGGAAGAACGCGACCGGTCCTCCGGAAACGGAGTGATCAATCCGCGCTCCCCAGGAAATGGCGGTGACATCGATGCCGCCGCTGTTCCTTTCCTCGCCGTCACCATATGCGCCCTCGAACTGGACGCGGGTATCGGCTCCGGCATAGAACCGGCCGACGCCGCGCACCCACCAGGCTTCGTCCATGACGTCATCGTTGTTGTCATCGTCGGCCCAGAAATAGCCGGCCTGGCCGAGCACGGTGAAATCCGTCCAGTTATAGAGGGCTTCACCACCGAGATTGTAGAAGTTGATCTTCTCCAGTTCACCGCCGGTGACGGTCCCAATGTGCCCCAGGATACCGATGGCGTGGTCCGGCTGGCGCCAATTCACGTGGGCCGCGCCCGAGAACGCGGTCTGCAGATTGTCCTCGCCATCATCGCGGCTCGGGAAAGCGGCAAGGCCTTCGGCGTCGAACTGCAGCGCCCAGTCATCGCTGAGCGGCACATTGGCCCGGCCGGCGCCTTCGATCAGCGGGAAATTGTTGTCATCGGGGTCGGGGCCCGTTCCGGCGCCCACATCAGTGAACAACCATCCCGCGCCCAGTTCCAGAACCAGAACGAAATCATTGTGCGACGGTGCCGGAGCCGGTTCCTCATGGGCCGGCGCCGGTTCGGGCGGCGGGGGCGGCGGTGGCGCCGGTTCGGGTGCCGGGCCGCCGTCAGCCCAGGCGCTGGATGAAATCGCAATGGCCGCCGTGCCGGCCAGCAGTGTTTTGTAGATACGCATGTTCAAACCCTCTTGATACTGACTGCCGATGTTTCAGGCTTCTCAGAAGCCGGCTACGGTGTCGGTGGTCCAGCCGGTCCAGCGGCCGACGTCCGGCGTGTCGAAGGACGGTCCATTGCGGTCCGCCTCTCTCAGGCTGCCCGCACCGAAGTGCAGGTTGAAGCCAATCGAAACCGTGTGATCGGTGAGTTCCTTCGGGGCGGCGTCGTTCTCGAGGTTCATCCCCTTGTAGCCGACAAAGACAGCCACCGGTCCGCCATTGATGGCGTGATCGATCCGGGCGCCCCAGCCGATCACGGTGTCGTCGTGGCCGTCGTTTCTTTCCTCGCCGTCGGCATACGAACCTTCGGCCTGGAAGCGGGTATCGTCCCCGGCGTAGAAACGCGCCACGGCGCGGAACCACCAGGCTTCGGTCATGACGTCGTCCGCGGTTTCGTCATTGGCCCAGAAATAGCCTGCCTGGCCTATGCCGGTGAAGTTGTCGAAGTTGAACAGGCCTTCGGCGCCGAAATTGTAGAAGTTGGCATTCTGGTTCTCGCCGCCATTCGACGAACCCAGATGGACCAGCGCGCCCAGCGCATAATCGCTCGTGCGGTAGTTCAGGTGACCGGCGCCGTAAAAAGCCGTTTTCAGATAGTCGTCAGCGCTGCCATCGGGTTCAGCGAACGTGCCGAGGCCCCCGGCATCGAGCTGCAGCGCGGCGTAGTCGCCGAGCGGGATGTTGCCGCGCGCGGCCCCCTCGATCAGGAAGAAGCTGTCGTCGGCGAGATCGGTGTTGTTGTTGACATCGTCGATGCTTGCCCAACCGGCCCCCAGTTCCAGTTGGCCGACATAATCATTCGCCAATGCAGGCGAAGCGAACCCCAGGGCCGCGATGGCCGCGAGGCTTACTGTCCTTGTGCGCATTTCCTAACTCCTCTCTACGCTGACAAGACACCGGACGGAGGGCATGTGGATGTGAAAAATGTCCCCCCAAACCGGAAAGCAGTGACTGCGGGTCCAGTCCCCCCAGCCTGCAAGTTCACAGACGGATCGCGAGCCCCGAACCCGTCGCTGACTCAATATTGTGGCAGGAAATTGGCACCTGCTCCTGTGCTTGTCAAAAACAATCCCGGATGATCTCCCCCCTTCGGGGTATCGAAACAGGAGCTTTCGTCAGTCTGTCACACATAAACGACATGCCACGGTCAGAAATACCCGCACGGCGCGTCTCCCGCCGCGTTCGCACACGGCATGTGGGCGAATCAGTTGAGCGCTGTATCCAGGTCGGCAATGAGGTCGTCGGCATCCTCGATACCAACCGAAAGGCGTATAAGGCCGTCATCAATGCCCAAATTCCGCCGCCGATCGGGCGGAATTGAGGCGTGGGTCATGATGGCGGGATGCTCGATCAGGCTTTCCACCCCGCCCAGCGATTCGGCCAGCGTGAACAGTTCCACCCGCTCCAGCATGGCGCGCGCGGCGTCGAGCCCGCCCGAGAGCACCGCCGTCACCATGCCGCCGAAGCCTGTCATTTGGCGTTCGGCCAGCGCATGCTGCGGATGACTTTCAAGGCCCGGATAATACACCTTTTCAACAGCCGGATGCGCCTCCAGCCAGCGGGCGACCGCCATGCCGTTTTCGCAATGACGCTCCATGCGCAGGGCCAGGGTCTTCAGCCCGCGCAGCGCCAGGAAGGAATCGAACGGCCCCTGAACGGCGCCCACGGAGTTCTGCAGAAAGGCCAGCCTCTCGCCCAGTTCCTCGTCCTTCGAGACCAGAACGCCGCCCACCACGTCGGAATGTCCGTTCAGAAACTTGGTCGCCGAATGCATCACGAGGTCGAAGCCGTGATCCAGCGGCCGCTGCGAATAAGGCGACGCGAACGTGTTGTCGCAGGCGGTGAGAACGTTCCGTTCACGCCCGATTCGCGCCACCGCTTCCAGGTCCACGAGCTTGAGCAGCGGGTTGGTGGGCGTCTCCACCCAGATCAGTGCCGTGTCGTCACGCAGCGCCGCCGTCACGGCCTCAGTGTCGCTCATGTCCACGAAGGAAAAATCGAGCCCCGCCGAAATGCGCCGTACACGCTCGAAGAGCCGGTAGGTGCCGCCATAGAGATCGTCCATCGCCACCACATGGCTGCCCGCGGGCAGGAGATCGAGCACCGTGCCCGTCGCCGCCATGCCGCTGGCAAAGGCGAAGCCGCGGGTCCCGTTCTCCAGATCCGCAATGCAGCGTTCATAGGCGAAGCGCGTGGGATTGTGCGTCCGGGAATATTCGAATCCCTTGTGCACCCCCGGGCTTTCCTGCGCGTAAGTCGAGGTGGCGTAGATGGGCGGCATTACCGCGCCCGTCGCGGGGTCCGGCTCCTGTCCGGCATGGATCGTCCGCGTGGCGAAGGAGCGGCGGTTGCGGCGCAGTCTGTCGGTCATGGAAACGATCCTGTTACACGCGCTGGCGCAGATGGTTGAGCAGGTCCATGCGCGTGATCAGCCCCTCGAACGTGTCATCGCGCGTGACGATCGCCACATGGCCCTTGGCAAAGATCGGCAGCAGCGCCTCCATGGGCGATTTGGCGTCGATGGTTTCGAGCCGCGACGTCATGGCCCGCGTCACCGGCTCCTGGAACTTGTCCTCGTTGCGGAACACCGTGAGCAGCAAATCCTCCTCGTCCACGATGCCCACAACATGGTCCTCATCGTCCAGCACCGGAAGCTGGGAGATGTCGTAGAGCTTCATTCGTCCGTAGGCGGCGAGCAGCGTGTCGGTGGGCCGCACGATAACGGTGGCGTGCTCGGTATGGCGCCGCGTGATGAGATCGCGCAGGTCCCCATGCGCCGGCCGCTCCAGGAAGCCCTGGTCGATCATCCAGTAATCGTTGAACATCTTGGTGAGGTACTTGTTGCCGCTGTCGCAGACGAAGGTGACCACCCGCTTCGGTTCGGTCTGCTCGCGGCAATACCGAAGCGCCGCCGCGATCAGCGTGCCCGAAGAGGAGCCCACCAGGAGCCCTTCCTTCGCCAGCACCTCGCGCGCCGTAATGAAGGCTTCCCGGTCGCTGACGGTGATCGCCTTCTTCATGCCCTCGAAATTCGCTACCGGAGGAATGAAGTCTTCGCCGATGCCTTCCACCAGCCAGGAGCCCACCTCGTTCTTCACCTCGCCCGTTTCCACGTAATGGGCGAGGATCGAACCTTCCGGATCGGCGAGCACCAGTTCCACATTGGGGTCCGCCTTGCGGAAGAACCGCTTGAGGCCGGTGATGGTCCCGCCCGAGCCCACGCCGCACACCATCGCGTGCATGTCGTGGTTCATCTGTTCCCAGATTTCCGGGCCCGTTGTGGTTTCGTGCGCCTTGGGGTTCGCCTCATTGGCGAACTGGTTGACGAAGAAGGCGTCCTCTTCCTTGGCGATCCGCTCCGCCAGATCCTGGTAATATTCCGGGTGCCCCTTGCCCACATCGGAGCGCGTGAGGCGCACATCCGCGCCCATTGCCTTCAGATGGAAGATTTTTTCCTGCGCCATCTTGTCGGGCACCACGATGATCAGCCGGTAGCCCTTCTGCGCCGCCACCAGCGCCAGCCCCAGCCCGGTATTTCCCGCCGTCGCCTCCACGATGGTTCCGCGGGGTTTCAGCTTCTTCTGGCGCTCGGCCTCCTCGATCATGGTGCGTCCGATACGGTCCTTGATGGAGCCGCCGGGATTCTGGTTTTCCAGCTTCAGGAACAGCCGGCACTTGCCGGTATCGAGATTGCTCACCTCCATCAGCGGCGTGCGGCCGATGGCTTCCAGCACATTCGAATAGACCGGGCCGGGATTTTCGATGACGGGCGAATCGCTCATTTGGCCTCCGGGGGAAGGGGGGCGGCGTGGCGGCGGACGAGGGGCCCTGCCGCTGCGTCCCGTGGATTTGACGAGAGAAAACCGTAATTTGGGTGTGAAAATCAACGGGACTTTTCAGCCCTTTATCGTCAATCGCGTCAGACGCGCCCTTTCGGGGGCTTGGGCTTTGCGCTTCCCGCGCGCACAATGGCCTCAGCGTAACGGTAACCGGGGAGGCGGTCATGGCGGTCAAGGGGCATGGGCACCGGGGCGATCTTTCGCGGCGGCAGGTGCTGGCCGGGGCGGCGGCCGGCGCGGGTGCGCTGGGGCTGGCGGCCTGCGGGCAGGAGGAGGACGGCTCGGGCGAGGAGGCCAGGGCGAAGGCTCCGCAAGCGGGCAGCGAGCCTGCAAATCTGGGCGATCTGGAGCCGGAGGCGGCGGAAACCCTGCCCGAGGTGACAAAGACCACGCTGGCGGAAGCGGAGAAACTGGCCGGGGTCACCTACACGGACGCCGAACGGGCGCAAATCCTCGAAACCATAGAAGGCCAGTTGAGCCGGGTGGCGCGCCTGCGCGAACTCGTTTTCACCAATTCGGAATCCCCGGCCCTCACCTTCGATCCCCGCCTTCCCGGCCGCACCCGGCAGCCCGGCGGCCGCCATCTGTTCTTCCCGGATTTCGACTCGCCGCTGCCGGAAGATCCGGAAGACATCGCCCATGCCCCGGTCATGCGCCAGTCGGAGTGGCTGGGGCTGAAGCGCCTGACGTCCGAACGCCTGACGCGCATTTATCTGGACCGAATCGAAAAGCTCGACCGGAAGCTCATGTCCTACGTCACCGTGACCGGCCAGGCGGCCATGGAGCAGGCCCGGCAGGCGGATGCCGAAATCGCGCGCGGTGAAAGCCGGGGCCCGCTGCACGGTATCCCCTTCGCCCTGAAGGATCTGTTCGACACCTCGGGCATCGCCACCACCTGGGGTGCGGAGCCGTATAAGGACCGGGTGGCACAGCAGGATGCAAAGGTGGCGGAACTTCTCCGCCAGGCCGGGGCGGTGCTTCTGGGCAAGACGGCTCTGGGCGCCCTCGCCTATGGCGATATCTGGTTCGACGGCATCACGCGCAATCCGTGGAACCTGGAAGAGGGCTCGTCGGGCTCCAGCGCGGGTTCCGCGGCCGCGGTGGCGGCTGGCCTTGCCGGATTCGCACTGGGCACGGAGACGCTGGGCTCGATCGTCAGCCCGGCGAACCGCTGCGGCGTGACCGGCCTGCGCCCCACCTTCGGCCGGGTGCCGCGCACCGGCGCCATGACGCTCTGCGCCTCGCTCGACAAGATCGGCCCCATCACGCGTACGGCAGAGGACGCCCTGATGATCCTCGATCATCTGAACACGGAGGACCCCGGCGATCCGATGTCCTTCGGGGCGCCGCTGGGCGGTGACGACGTGCTCAAGTCGGAAGAGATGACGGTGGGCTACGATCCGGCCTGGTTCAAGGAGGCCAGCGCGGCGGAAAAGGCGGCGCTCGACGCGCTCAGGGCGGGCGGCGTGCGGCTGAAGGAAATCACCCTGCCGGACTGGCCCTACGACACGCTGCTCACGATCCTGCTCGCCGAATCCGCCGCCTATTTCGAGGAACTCACGCTTTCCGGCCAGGATGACGAGTTGACCTGGCAGCAGAATGAGGCGTGGCCCAACAATTGGCGCCAGGCGCGCTTCATTCCGGCGATCGACTACGTACAGGCGGACCGTTTCCGCCGCCGTGTCATGGAAATGATGGCGGACAAGTTCGAGGGGCTCGACGCCATGATCGGCCCGAACTATGCGGGCAACATGCTTCTCATCACCAATTTCACCGGCCATCCCTCGCTCACCCTGCGCGCGGGCTTCATCGAAACGCCCTCGCGCCGTCCGGCGACGGAGCAAGTGCCCGAGGAGGAGTTGCCGCCCGAGGAGGAGAGGGAGAAGCATCGGGTTCCGCAGGGCATCACCTTGTGGGGGCCGCTGTTCGGCGAGCACGCGCTGGTGCATCTGGGCGCGCTGCTCGAATCCCGGCTGGGCGTGTGGGACGAGCGCCCGCCGGTCGGCTGATTTTTCCGTTGAGAGAACCTTATGGATTTCACCATTCCCCGCGAAATTCTCGACAAGCTTGATGAACTGGACGCTTTCATCGAGGCGGAGATCCGGCCCCTGGAGCGGCAGGACGATAATATCCGCTTTTTCGATCACCGCCGCGAGCATGCGCGCACCGATTGGGACAATGGCGGCCTGCCCCGTCCCGAATGGGAAGCGCTGCTGGGCGAAATGCGCCGCCGGGCCGATGGCGCCGGCCATCTGCGCTATGGTCTGCCTGCGGAGTATGGCGGCTCGGGCGCGGGCAATCTGGCCATGGCGGTCGTGCGCGAGCATCTGGCGCGCAAGGGGCTGGGCCTGCACAACGATTTGCAGAACGAAAGCTCCATCGTCGGCAACTTCCCCATCGTGCTCGCCATGCGGGACTTCGGCACCCCGGAGCAGGTCGAAACCTATATCGAGCCCATGATAAGGGGCGAACACCATTTCGCCTTCGGTCTCACCGAGCCCGAACACGGTTCCGACGCCACCTGGATGGAAACTTGCGCCGTGCCCGAAACCCGCAATGGCGTGAAGGGCTGGCGCATCGACGGCGAGAAGATGTGGACCACGGGCTTTCACGTCGTGAAGTCGGTGCTGGTCTTCGCGCGCACGGGCGGCCATGACGGCGACGCGCGCGGCATCACCTGCTTCATGGTGCCGCGCGATGCGGAGGGGATGAAGGCGGAGGAATATCTGTGGACCTTCAACATGCCCACGGATCACCCGCGCGTTTCGCTCCGCAATGTCTGGGTGCCGGAGACGGAAATTCTGGGTCCGCCGGAGATGGGCCTCGCCATCGCCCAGCATTTCGTGCACGAGAACCGCATCAGGCAGGCCGCCTCCAGCCTGGGCGCGGCGCAATTTTGCATCGACGAATCGGTTGGATATGCGAAGGCGCGCAAGCCCTTCGGCAAGCCGCTGTCGGCCAATCAGGCGATCCAGTTTCCGCTGGTGGAACTCCAGACCGAGGCGGAAATGCTGCGGTGCCTGATCCACAAGACGGCCTGGGAAATGGACCGGATGTCCAAGCGGGAGGTGGCGGAAAGAATTTCGGACAGAGTCGCCATGTGCAACTACCGGGCGAACCGGCTGTGCTGCACGGCGGCCGACACCGCCATGCAGGTTCATGGCGGGCTGGGATATTCCCGGCACAAACCGTTCGAACATATCTACCGCCATCACCGGCGCTACCGGATTACGGAGGGGTCTGAGGAAATCCAGATGCGCAAGGTGGCGGGCCATTTGTTCGGCTATATCAAACGGGCGGAGTGACGGAGGATTCATGACGATCCTGAACTGGGTGGCGGGGTTCCAGGTGCGCACGGGCTGGCGTTTTCTTTCGCCGGCGGAGTCGGCCGATCTGTCGGAAGCCATGGGCGCGCCGGAGGCGGGCCGGCTGCGGGCGATTGCGCGGCACCGGGAAAGCGGCCGGCTGGTCTGTCTCGACGCAACGGAGCGCGACCCGCTGCGGGCGCGGGTGCTGATTCTGTACGGGGAAGGCGCAAAACGGCCCCGCGTGGAAGAGGAACACGCCTCCCTTTCGGACTGGCTGCACGTTCTGGGATTGATTTCGGACAGGAAGGCGCCCGGCGCTCATGACGGCGGCTGACGATCTTACCGCGGATATTCTCAAGGCGCTTGCGCGTTCGATTCCCGGTGCGCGGAAGGTCACCGGTCTGCGCCGCCTGACCGGCGGGGCCTCGCGCGAAACCTGGGCGTTCGATCTGCAGGCGGATGAGGGAACGCTGCCGCTCATCCTGCGCCGCGCGCCCGCAGGCACGGCCGAAAACCCGGTGTCTACGGGCATTCCGCTTTCCGCCGAAGCCCGCCTGATCGAGGCCGCAAGGGCGGGCGGCGTTCCCACGCCACGCGTGCGCCATGTACTGGAGGGGCGCGACGGCCTGGGCGAAGGCTATGTGATGAGCCGGGTGCCGGGCGAAACCATCCCGCGCCGGATTCTGCGTGATGACGCGTTCGCGAACGTCCGCCCGCGCCTGGCGCGGCAGTGCGGGGAGATCCTGGCCCGCATCCATGCGGTGCCACGGGCGGCGGTCGAAGGCGATCTCGACGTGCTGGACGCCCGTGCCCAGCTTGCCCGCTACCGGGAAATTCACGAGTCCTTCGGCGAGCCCCATCCGGTGTTCGAGGCCGCCTTTGCCTGGCTCGCGCAGCGGGCGGGCGATGCGCCGCAGACATTCGTGCACGGAGACTTCCGGCACGGCAATCTGCTCATCGGCCCGGAAGGCGTCACCGCCGTGCTGGACTGGGAACTGGCCCATATCGGCGACCCGCTGGAGGATCTGGGCTGGATCTGCGTCCCCTCCTGGCGCTTCGGCCAACTGGACCGGCCCGTGGGCGGTTTCGGCGCGCGGGAGGAGCTGATCTCGGGCTACGAAGCGGCCGGCGGCGCGCCGGTGGACCGGGAGCGGATGAAATTCTGGGAGGTGTTCGGCTCTCTCAAATGGGGCGTCATGTGCCAGATGATGGGTCATGCCCATCTTTCGGGCATGGTGCGCTCGCTGGAGCGCGCGGCCATCGGGCGGCGCGTTTCGGAAACGGAGCTCGATCTCGTTCTCATGCTGCGGGGAGAAATGCCGTGACCACACACCGTCCCTCTGCGGATGACCTGCTGGAAGCGCTGGGCGAATATCTGACGAGTGATCTGGCGGCGCGGGTCAGCGGCGCGGATGCCTTCAACCTTCGCGTTGCGGCCAATGTGCTGGCAATCGTCCGGCGGGAGATGACGGAGGGCGTGGCGTCTGAAGCGCGCGCGGCGGAACGTTTCGGCGTCCTGCTCGGGCGGCAGGGCACGGCGGATGAGCTTTCTGCCGAACTGTGCCGGGCCATCCGTGCGGGGCGGATCGCACCGGACGATCCTGCCTTGCTCGGCGCGCTCAAAGAGACGGCCGCGGACCGGCTGGCCATCGATAATCCGCGTTACGCCACCTACCGTAGCGTGCGGGACCCGAATTAATGGTGCAACCGGCCGGGCCGGCAGCCGCTCTCAGACACTGATTGCGGCGGGCGAGCCGGTACGCGCTTTGCGGGCGCCGTCCTCTCGTTACATTTCTGCAACGGAGCGTAACCTGTTCGCTTCGCAGCGTCAGGATCGACTCTCGCCTTGCGTAACTGTCACGTATTCTTGAGGCGGGCGGCGGTATGCCGCAGGAAAAATCCGAAGGCCGGAAAACGGCACGGGAGAGGGAGGAGATGTGAGTATGCATTATACGCGGGGATTGGCGTGCTCTGCCTTGGCGGGAGCCGTCATGGTGCTGTCCGCGCCGGCGCAGGCGCAGGATGACGGGGGACCGGAGGCTGCGGCCGGCGGTGTGGACGTTATTACGGTGACCGCCCAGAAAAAGGCGGAGTCGCTGCTGGACGTGCCCATTTCGGTGACGGCGTTCGACACGGAAAGTCTGGACGCCCTGCAGATCGACACCTTCTCGGATCTGCAGTTCAACACGCCGAACGTGAGTTTCACGAAAGGCAATTTCTCGGGCAGCAATTTTCAGATTCGCGGCATCGGCTCCACGCTGGTGGCCGCCTCGTCGGATACCGGTGTCGGCATCCACATGAACGAGGTCTATCTGAACTCGGCCCGGATTTTCGAACTGGAATATTTCGACGTGGAGCGGGTGGAAATCCTGCGCGGGCCCCAGGGCACGCTGCACGGCCGGAACGCCACCGGCGGTTCGGTGAACATGGTCACCGTGCGGCCCGTCATGGATGAATACGGAATATCCCTGGAAGGCCAGTACGGCAATTTCGACCACAAGAAGTTCAAGGGATGGGTCAACATTCCCATCGTGCGGGACAAGATCGCCTTCCGCGCCGCGGGCATCTGGCTGGACCGGGACGGCTATACGGAAAACATCTTCACGGGCAACGATCTCGACGGCCGCAACAACTACGCCTTCCGCGGCTCGCTGCGCCTGCAGCCCACGGAAACGACGACCATCGATGTCATTGCGTCCCACTTCAATGAGGATTCCAACCGGCTGCGCAGCCAGAAGCAGATGTGCCACCGCGACGACTCCGCGGTACTGGGCTGCCTGCCGGACAAGCTGGCGTTCGAGAACGTCAACGGCAACGGCACGCTGGGCGGCTTGCTCGTCACCGATCTGGTGCTGGGGCCGCTCGGCCTCGAGCCGTTCTTCGGCCCCGGCGGGCTCGACGGCATCGAAAACCCGGCGGATCTGCGCAAGGTGAATCTCGACTTCGAGCCCAACTACCACGCCGACGAAACGTTTCTCATGGGCCGGCTGGATCAGTTGCTGTTCGACGGCGACATCACCTTCACGCTGCTCGCCGCCCATCAGAGCACCAGCGTGTTCTCGCAGCAGGACTACAACATGGTCATCAGCGACCCGGCCACGGTGCCGGCGCTGCTGCCTTTCGTCCTGCCCAACACGTTCAACGCCTTCTATTCCGACGGTCTGTTCCCGATCTCGGATATCGACGTGGGTACGAATACCGGCCTGATCGGCGGGAACATCCTGAGAAAGAGCAACCTGCTCGAATCCTACGACCAGTCCACGGGCGACTCGGATCAGACCAGCGTCGAGGCCCGCATCCAGTCCAATTTCGACGGGCCTTTGAATTTCCTGCTGGCGGGCTACTACCTGACCTACGATTCCGAGTTCGACTACTACGTGGTCGCCAGCACCCTCGACTATTTCTCGGTGGTCGGCGGCGGTCTCACCTTTGGCGACGGTGCTGCCTTCGCTCCGCCCTACTTCAACAGCGAAACCGATCAGTACACGCTCGATTCCTGGGCGGCATTCGGCGAGGTCCGCTATGACGTCCTGCCGGACCTGGAGCTGATCGGCGGTCTCCGCTACACGGTCGACGAGAAGTTTATCCGCGACCGGCAGGTGCTGTTCAATACGGTCGCGCCCATCGGTACGACGGATCTGGAGCCATTCCTTCAGCTTGTCGATGCCGATGCCGGCACGCCCGGCGTTCAGCCTTTCCGCGAAGACACGGTCGAATTCTCGGAAATCACCGGCCGGGCGGTCGTGAACTGGAAGCCGGATTTGGGCTTCACCGATACGACGCTGTTCTATGGGTCCTACAGCCGGGGCTACAAGGCCGGGGGCTTCAATCCGCCCTTCGATCCCGCGCTGTTCCCCAATACGGCGGAAACCTTCGATCCCGAATTCATCAACGCCTATGAAATCGGGATGAAGCACACGCTGCTCGACAACACCCTGCAAGCCACGATGAGCGCCTTCTATTACGACTATGGCGGGCTGCAGGTTTCCAAGATCGTCAACCGGACCTCGTTCAACGAGAATATCGACGCGACGATCTGGGGCGTGGAAGGCGAGTTCCTCTATGCGCCGGATGACCGGTGGCTGTTCAACACCAGCTTCTCCTATCTCAACACGGAGATCGGCGAGGCCTTCTCGGTCGATACGCGCGATCCCACGGGCGGCCGCTCCGATGTGTTGCTGGTGAAGTCCATCTTTGACGCCTCCAACTGCGTGATCGAAAAGCAGGTGGCGGCCGCGCCCGATCCCACGCTGGCGGCGTTCGGCATCATCCCGCCGCCGTCGAACACGGACGGTATCTCGGCGCCTACCGGCTTCAGCGACTGTGACGCCCTGGCGGCGGCCCTGAACCCGGCCCTTCCGGGCGATCCGGATCCCAATCCATTCTATGAACTGACGGACGGGGTCCAGCAAAATCTGGAGGGCAACCGCCTCCAGAACTCGCCTGAATGGACGATCAATGCCGGTGTTCAGTACACCTATCCGTTCGCCAACGGCATGACGCTGACGGGCCGGTTCGACTATTACTGGCAGGCGCACATGTTCGCGCGCATCTTCAACCAGCCCATCGACCGGATCGACTCCTGGGACGTCATGAACGCCCAGCTGACGCTCAACGGTGTCGATGAAAGGTGGTTCCTGCGCTTCTTCATCCAGAATATCGAGGATGAGGACAACGTCACCGGACAGTTCGTAAGCGACCCGTCTTCGGGCCTGTTCACCAACATGTTCCTGCTGGAGCCGCGGCTCTACGGCGTCACCGCCGGGGTCCGTTTCTGAAAACGGCTTCGCAGACCAGCCTTTAGCCCCCGCGCCGGACGGTGCGGGGGTTTCATTTCGGGACATATCCAACCGGCCCGGCCGCCCGCCGCCCCGCCGGCCTTAAAAAAGTTTAATCCCGAAAGGGGACGTGCCGGGGACAGAATGGGCGGGATTTCGAGTAGGGTGCGGCCCTTGCCCTCACAGGGGGATCAAAAACACCGGTGTGTCTTGATACCGGCGGGGCGCAGTTGCGCCCTACAGTGAATGTTACCGGGGGCAAGGGCGCCCGGCGCGCCCGGCAAGACAGCGATTTCGAGTATGGTGCGGATCGTCTTCCTTCTGTGCGCCTTGAGCGCGGTTGCATCCTGTGCGTCCGGTGCGCCCCGGATCGAGGCGGCGCTGCCGCAGATGCCGGACGGCTGGAGGGCGTCCGGGGCGGAAGATGCATCGCCGCCGGAGGACTGGCTCACCGGGTTTGACGACGAAACCCTCACCCGCGTCGCCCGCGAGGCGCTGGCTCACAATAACGACATCGGCGCGGCGGCGGCCCGCCTGAAGGCCGCGCGGGCCTCCGCCGTGCGCGTAGGCGCCGCCCGCTGGCCCACGGCCGATCTCGAGCCCGGCGCCGTCTACAGCAACAGCTTCGTCGAAACCGGGCCCGGCTCCACCGTGCGCGTGGACGGCACCACCCTGTCGCTCGGCCTGCAGACGTCCTGGGAGGTGGACATCTGGGGCCGTCTCACCGACGAGACCCGGGGCGCCACGGCGGATGCGGACGCCGCCGCCTGGGAACTGGCGGCGCTGAGGCTGTCCATCGCGGGCGCGGTGGCGCAGGCCTGGTTCGGCCTCATCGAGGCGCATCTGCTGACGGACCTTGCCGAGCGCGACCTGGAAAACAAGGAACGCTCCCTCCGGCTGATCTTCCGGCGTTACCGCAGGGGCCTGTCGTCCAGCCTGGACG
>JBKHIN010000398.1:0-3001 GCA_046538635.1 Alphaproteobacteria bacterium | reverse complement strand
CCCCAGAAGGAAGACGAGACTGGGTTCCGCATAACCTGTGGAGATCATGTAAGGCGACGGTTGGGATTGCAATTGGGCAAGGGCTGCGGGGGAGGCGGGAAATACCGGGAAATGGCGGGATTCTGCGGGAAATCCGGCAGGCGGCGCGGCGGGGCGGTGACGGTTAGGATTGCAACGGGTACGGAAAAATCGGGCGCGGCGGCGGCGCCTGGCCAGAACGGGTGCAATACCCCATCTGCGCTAAGCGATTGAATCTGCGGTGAAATCGCGGGGCGGCCGTTGAAAAATCCGAGCCGGCTAATGTCCGAAAATGCACCTTTTGCATTCTTTCGCATTTAATTAAATAGATCAAATGCTTAGCGGGGAGGCGGCAAAAATCTACAGACGGGTCTTTATCCAGAGAACGGGCGCGATTTTCTCGACGTCGCTGGCCGAGATCATTTGGGTGAGGAGGGTCAGATCGCCGGTTTCTGCCCAGTAACTGGTTTCGATTTCGTCGGCTGTGCGCCGATCACAATAACGTACCGCGCAGAGCCCGTTTTTCCGTTCGACATAGACCATTCCGCCAGGAACGACAGTCCGTTCTGCCGAGCAAATACAGACGAAACCGCTGATGGGAGACGGCTCGGGCACCAGCACGCCGAAGGGTTCCAAGTCCTTAACGTCAAAAGGCGCCTCGACGGAGCTACGAGCCACACGGCTGCAATGATACCAGTCGTGCTCGTTTTCCGAAGGCACCAGGCCGAACAGCGGCACCGGGATCCCCGGCTCAAGCATCCGGCCCTCCATGTGCGCACGCATGGTTTCCTGAAATGCCCTGTCGCCGGATTCATAGCTCATTCCAATAAACGGGCCTAATTCGTCCTTCGCGCGCGCAGCTCCCTCCTCTGGGCTGTCGTCCATTCATGCAAGCAAAAGAGAAGAGAAGGGAATCCCATGTTTATCGGAAAGTTTTATTAGAAAGTCCAACTCCGGAAGGCGATCTCCGGATTCGTACATCTTCAAAGTATTTGGATGAACGCCAAGTTCGCCCGCCCATTTGTCACGGGAAGCG
This sequence comes from Alphaproteobacteria bacterium, assembly GCA_046538635.1. GTDB lineage: Bacteria > Pseudomonadota > Alphaproteobacteria > JAJFIK01 > JAJFIK01 > JBKHIN01. Next base: position 1,947 of record JBKHIN010000398.1, on the reverse strand, counting down.
TCTGCGCGGCAGGCCCGGATCAGTTTCCCGATTTTCGTCATGGACACGTCCTTGTCGCAATAAGCCACTTTCGTGTTTGATTTTGCATTCACCCCGAGCTAAGACAGGGGTTATGAACACAAATGTGGCGATTTTAGACACTACCGTGGTTCCAACCGATGCCCGCCGCCGGCTGGAGTGGGTGAAATACCAGCTTCGGCTGCGTGGAAGTTCTTTCGCAAAAATCGCACGCGCGCACAAGGTCACCGTAACCGCCATCCGAAACGCGCTCTACCAGCCATCAGCCCGCCTAGAGCAAGCAATCGCCGAAGAGTTGGGCATTCCGGTCTCTGACCTGTTTCCGGAGCGTTACGGCGACAGTGGCGAACGGCTAATTGCCACCAAGCCCCGGACGGAGGCGGCGTGATGCAGGTGACCGCCCGCCAGATCGCGAAAGCCGTTTCCCTTGACGTCACCAATGTCCGGCGCGTGCTGAGGCGGCGATCGATTCCGGTTGAGCTGGGAAAGGGTACCTCGGGCTCCGGCCGCAAGGCGTGGCTTATCGACACTCGCCACCTGCCGGACGACTGGGCCTCCGCGGTGTATGCCTTCATGGCGCGGGACGGAGCGTCGCTCACCTTCGAGCCGGACCGTACCTACAAGGCCGCGGCGGCAGCGCTGAAGCCCACGGCGCGACTGAAGCTCGACGCGCGGCTCGAAATCCTTACGGCCTTCGACCGGTTTGCCGCCAATACGGATACCGCCCGCACCAGGGCGCGCAAGGCGTTCTGCGACGCCTATAACCGGCGGCTGCTCACGCCGGCGCACACGCCGCCCGCCTGGGTGTTCGAATCGATCCCCCGAATTGCCTGGCGGACCCTGTTCGACTGGGAGCGCCGCTTCGAACGTGAGGGTCCCGCCGGGGTCGCCCGGATCACCTCCGGCCGGCGGCCGGGACACAGCGCCTTCGACCGCGATACGGAACTAAACGAATGGCTGCGCACGCACCTGATCGAACTCCCTTCGATCGCCCTTCCAACCCTGCATAAAAGGGCCGTCGACAGGTTCGGCGAGGAGCGCGTCCCCAGCCTGCGCGCCCTGCAGCGCTGGGCCACGAGCTACCGCCGGGACAATGCCGGCCAGCTGCTCGCCCTGCAGAACCCGGACGCCTGGAAGGGCCGCTATCAGCCCGCCTTCGGCTCCCATTCCGAGAAGGTCACGCGCCTCAACCAGATCTGGGAGATCGACGCCACGCCCGCCGACGTCATGACCGCGGACGGACGGCGGCAGACCGTGGTGGGCGTGCTCGACGTCTATTCCCGCCGGGCCAAGGTGCTGATCACGGATCATTCACGCGCCACGGCCGTGGCGGCGCTCCTGCGGGCCGCGATCATGGACTGGGGGATCCCCGAGGTCCTGAAGCGCGACAACGGCAAGGACTTCTGCGCCGCGCATGTGGACCGGGTGCTCGACGCGCTCGACATCCGCGCACAGAACTGCCCGCCCTTCACCCCCGAGGCCAAACCCCATATCGAGCGCTTTTTCGGCACCCTGGCCCGCGGCCTCTACGAACTGCTGCCCGGCTATGTCGGCCACAACGTCGCCGACCGGAAGGCCATCGAAAGCCGCCGGAGCTTCGCCGAACGCTTCGGCGCGGCAGGCGACGTCATCGAGGTCGCCCTGACGGCGAAAGAGCTGCAGGAAAAGACCGCGCTCTGGATCGAGGCCCATTACGAGCGGGCCCCGCACAAGGGCCTGGGCGGCCGCTCGCCCTTCGAGGCGGCAACCGCATGGCCGCATCCGATCCGCACCGTGAACAACGAGCGGGTGCTCGATCACCTGCTGATGGAGGCCCCGGACACGCACGGGATCCGGCGCGTCACCAAATCGGGCATCCGTGCCGAGGGCGCGACCTTCATCGCACCGGAACTCGCCGGGCTGATCGGCGAGCGCGTGCACGTCCGTCTC
>JBKHIN010000397.1:0-3018 GCA_046538635.1 Alphaproteobacteria bacterium | reverse complement strand
AGCCCGAACTGGCCGAGCGCATGGCACGGGCCACGGTGGCGGGCGCGGGCGGGCTTCTGCATCAGGACGAGGCCCCGGCGTCCGAATTGCGCGAGCGGGTCACCAGCCCCGGCGGCACCACCGCCGCCGCGCTAGACATTCTCATGGCCGATGACGGCATGCGGCCCCTGATCGCCCGGGCCCTGCGCGCCGCCCGCGACCGGGGGCGGGACCTTGGGGGATAGCGAGCTGCAGGCGGCTGCCCTGTCCGGGATTTCCTGTCTCGGGTGTCTGGACGCGCCGGGCGCAGCGGCCTATCTTTCGCTCCCTCCCGCGCTCAAGCGGGACCACCGTCACCCAACCCACGGGGGACGCTTATGACGGCTCGATCGACACCACGCCCTTCCGGCGGTAACGGCGCGAAGGCGCCCGGCCGCCCGCCCATGCCCGGAGAAGTGCCCGACCCCGTTCTGGACGCGGCCCTCAAACTGATCGCGCGCGAAGGCTGGCGCGGCCTTTCGCTGGGCCAGATTGCCCGGGATGCGGACATTCCGCTGGCGGAACTTTACCGGTATATCCGCGGCAAGCCCGCCCTGCTATCGGCATTTTCCCGGCGCATCGATCTTGAGGTGCTGGCGCATGCGGACGAAATCGACCTGCATGGCACGCCCCGCGACCGGGTTTTCGATGTCCTGATGCTGCGTTTCGAGGCCATGGAGCCCTATCGGGATGTCGTCCGTGTGCTGCGCAGGGAGCTGCGGCGCGATCCCGTGGCGCTCATGACCCTGGCGCGGGCCGGGCGGCGCGCCTTTTCCTGGTCGATGGAGGCGGCGGGCCTGCCCTCCGGCGGCGTCTCGGGCGCCGCGCAGAGCCGGCTTCTGGGCTATGTCTTCCTGCGGGTGCTGGATGTGTGGCTGGAGGACGATCCGGCGGACCTGGCCCACACCATGGCGGCGCTGGACCGGCGCCTGCGCCGTGTGGAACGCTTTCTGGGCGGCTCTGCAGAAGAGGCCGGCCCTCCGGAAGCGGACGGTCCGGAGGAGGAGCCGGACGCGGCCCGCAGCGCCGGAACGGCCTGAAGTGCGAGGGGGAGGGGCATGAGCGCTGACGTGGGGCAAGGCGCCGCCGACGCCAGCATCGATACTTTTCTGCAGCTTGATATCCGTGTGGGGACCATTATCGAAGCCGAAGCCTTCCCCGAAGCGCGCAAACCCGCGTGGAAGCTGACCGTGGATTTCGGCCCGGAGATTGGAACCAGGCGCAGTTCTGCACAAATTACGGAGCTTTACTCACCCGACGATCTTGTGGGCCGCCAGGTGGCGGCCATCGTCAACCTGCCGCCGCGCCGCATCGGTCCGTTTACTTCCGAAGTGCTGGTGCTGGGCTTTCCGGATGCGGACGGAAACGTGGTGCTGGTGACCCCCGAGCGCAGGGTGCCGGACGGCGGACGGCTGTATTGAACCGTAGCGTGGGACGGAGTGTGAACGGAAACTCACCATCACGCTCCGGATTCATCGGTGTTTTCCGATTCGCTTCAATCCGCCTTGCGTTAATTCAAACCGGCATCCGCAGCACGGCGGCGAGGCCACCGAGTTCGCTCTGCCCAAGGACGATTTCGCCGCCATGTCCCCGGATGATGTCGCGGGCGATGGCGAGCCCCAGGCCCACGCCGCCCTTATCGAGATTGCGTCCGTCCTCCAGGCGGTGAAAGGGCCGGAACGCCTCCTCCCGCTGATCCTCCGGAATGCCCGGCCCGTCGTCCTCGATGCGGATTTCAAGGAGCGAATCCCGGTGTTCGGTGCGGATGTGCACCGTCTCTGCATGGGCATGGGCATTGTCGAGCAAATTGGTCAGCGCCCGCCGGAAGGCGTTGGGCCGCACGGGCAGGGCGAGTGCTTCCGTACACTGTAAATCAACCTTCAGCCCCTGTTTTTCACAGGCTTCGGCCAGTTCACCCAGCAGTGGGGCCAGTTCGGTCCATTCCGTCTTTTCGCCTTCCTCGCCCCGGGCGAAGGCCAGATATTCGTCCAGCATGCGCTCCATCTGCGTGATGTCCTCGCGCATGGCGGCTGCGTCCTCGCCCTCCATCATGGCCAGTTGCAGCTTCAGCCGGGTGAGGGGCGTGCGCAGATCGTGGCTGACGCCGGCCAGCATGTCCGTACGCTGCTGAATGTGACGCTGGATGCGGTCCTTCATCAGAAGAAAGGAGGCGGCGGCCTGGCGCACCTCGCGCGCACCGGAGGGCTTGAATTCCGGCACGTCGCGGCCCTTGCCGAACTGCTCCGCCGCGTGTGCGAGGCGGATGATGGAGCGCACCTGATTGAGCAGAAACAGGATTGCGATGCCGAACAGAAGCAGCAGCGAGCCCGTCATCCAGATCACGAATATATAGCCGCTGGTGGCGAACACGCGGGGACGCACCGCGATCACGCGCAGGACCCCCTCCTCGAGCTGAACCCGAATGTCCACATGATTGGGATAGCGCGTGGTGTCGAACCAGAATGGGTGGCTGAGCTTGCGCTCCAGTTCCCGGCGCAGGGTGCGGTCGGCGGCGGAAAAGAAGGCGCTGGGCTGCTTGCGGGGCAGGGCCTCGCCGGGCACGTAGCGCAGATAAAGGCGCATATAGCGGTTGGCCCGGTCCGAAAGGGCGGCAAATTCGGCCTCGTCGGTGAAATCCTCCGTACTGTCGATAATGCTGGCGATGTCGCCCGCCACCCCGGCGGCGAGCCTTCCGGTTACCTTGTCCCAGTGCAGTTCGAAGAAAATGATCGTGATGACGACGAGCGCCAGCGAGAAGGGCAGTATGATGATGAGCAGCGAGCGCCACAGCAGGTCACGCGGCATGAACGGCTTGATCAGCAGGCCGATGTCCACGCGCCCGCGTTTCAGTCGCCGCCAGAAGATGGCCGGCGCGTTCCGCCGGCGCATGCCGCCGCCGGGATCGGCGGAGGCTTCCAGCATGCCGTCCGCCCGCGCGCTCACGGCCGGGACTCCGGAACCGGCCGCAGCACGTAACCGACGCCGCGCACGGTCTGAAGG